>CAKRWX010000026.1 GCA_934418055.1 uncultured Lachnospiraceae bacterium | reverse complement strand
TTCCAAACCAGACAAACACCCGGAACTAGACAACAGGTTAAAAATGGAATCGTCTCCATCATTTTCCCTGCATGAATCCCGTCTCTGCTCCACTGTCGCTTCATCAGCAAAACCATTCCCCAGGCAGAAGAAACAGCAAGCGCTCCCAAAAACAGAATCATCAGACATTTCCAGTCCCAATAACACGCCGACATCAGAAAAAAGAGTCCATCACCACCGCCAATGGCTCCTCTGGTCAATTTTGCAAGGATCAACAACATTACTCCGATCCCTGCCGCTTTTCCGATTCTTACCACCTGGATTTCCACAAGTTTTACCAACAGATTCACACGTTCTGCATTGATCCCGGTCTCCATCCACTTTCTATACTCTTCTCCAGTCATCAGGCAAACTCCCAGGATTCCCGTTCCTGCGCCAACCAACAACAGCGGCACACTCACCTGCCGCTCTTTGAAATCCTGAATCGCAGCCACAAACAGACTCACCATCCACAAAATTTTTATGATTCGTTCCACAATCCACAAATCCCCCATTTATTTTCCACCGCCGCAGTAGGAACAGGCCCCCAGATATTCCACCTGGGACTTCGGTACTTCTCTTACATAGGCCGCCAGTGCGCTGCATTCTGGATCTCCGTGATACCGTTCTCCATAAGGCGTGATATATACGGTTGCACCATGGGATGCGCCGCACCGGTCACAGGGCTTATAGCGTGTTCCATCCTTGTTGCGGTAAGCTTCTAGATTCGCATAGGAAATCCCTTTTAATTCTGTACTCAGATAATGACAGGAGCGGCTCAAATGATACCTGGTACTGTCCCGGCCCACATAGACCATCTCCTCATCTGCTTCCTGGCCACCTTCTGTTCCATCAACCGCGCCATCACATCCTGTCCAGGCGTAGCGAAAGCTGCGGTTTGTCCGTTCCACTGCCCCCAGCCCCAGCACTGGAAATGGCATCATAATCTGGTAATGCGCCACCAGATCAATGGTTTTCCCATCCTTTAAAAGCTGCGACTGACCAAGAGACAAATTCTGCATGGGCAGATCCGCCGTCTTTTTCCGCACGGAAGCCTCCGCATAAGCCCAGGCGGCAGCTTCCGTCATTTGTTCCGATATCTGACCCCCATAGAAAGCCACACCTGCATTCTGACTGATATCCTCGGCAACCACTTCCAGAATCTCCTGCACTTGTCTCTGGGTATTTAAAATCTGAAATGGCTGCATCAGAATACACCCGGCAAACAAAAACAAGGGCAAAACCAGCGCAGCTTCCACAGTCATGCTGGCGGAGGCAGAAAAGGACACTCTTTTTCCGGATTTGGCTGCCGTATTTTCAGGGAGTCGTACTTGGAGAGTTACGATTATTTTTTTATAAAATTCATTGAAACCTTTGTTCACGCGGTTTGACTGCCGATTGATCCAATTTTTCATTTCAAAAGGAGTATTTATGACCGAATCATGTTTCCGGAAAAAGAGCATCCCTTTCCACCTCCCTCCAATTTCATTTTCTAACATTAATAAGATTTTGCCGCTTTGGCCTGAAGCTCATAACCTTCCTGGCCGCCAACCATCTTTTCCACAAATGGCAAGGCAAAGAAGACATGTTTTCCACAGCAGTTCACCTGGATGTCCACATCACAGGCACAGTTTTCCAGTCGGAAACCTGGTTCGGTCTTCTGGATCACCGCCTGGACCACATCCATGATCCGGGTCTGCTTCTTTCCCTGATCCACGGCAAATAACATCAACTTTAAATATTGCTCATAGTCCATTCCACGGCTACTTTTCGGCTGTCCCGTCCCATTGCCATTCGACCCACCATCGCCAGATTCACTGCCCATGGCATTTCCCGTTCCCATCCTCAAAAGTCCATCTAATGACAGTTTCCACTCATCCGCCGACTTCCAAAGCGGCACATTTCCCCCAGCCATGAGGCTGCGCACATCCTCCAGCGCCTCTCCCATGGCCCAGACGGTCATAATAAAACAGGTCATGACCTCTACAAGCGGAGCAATCCCAATAATTCCAGTGATCACTGCCGCCAGACCTTGGGCTGCCTCCCGTTTCTCTGTATCCGATAAAATCTGAATCAGATTGATGCCTTGCCGGATCAGCAGAAGTTCGCTGACGGTGTCTTCCAGATTGGAACGATCACTATTTTTCCCGTGAAGCAGGTATTCCAGCTGATACCTGCCTCCACCATATTCCGAAGAACGATCCAGCGCATGAGTTAAGAATTCTCCACAGTATTCGTGAATCAGCACCCACTGGGCTCCATTTTTCCGTGTCAGGCTTTCCTTGGCCTGATTGGCATACCGCCCGGCATTTCCGCCCCAGTTTTCTCCCGAAACAGTCATTCCATCTGGAAGAACCAATTCTAATAAATTTCCTTTTACCATTCGGGATATCTGCTCCAAAGCCTGTTGTTTCTGTTCGTCTTTCTTGCCTTTCTGGATGGTAAAAACAGCGCTTCCATAGCCGTTCCAATGCTCCCACGCCTCCGAAAGAGACAATTCCTTCTCTTCATCATCTTCATCATCCCGCTGTTGTTCCCACTCTTCATATTCCCGCTCCAGGCGCTCGACGATCTCCTCCGTTTCCCGTAACCGCACCTCATTGGCCGCCGATAGTTCCGTCTGTCTCCGAAGCTGTTGATACCGTTCTCCGTCAGAATCTACATAGGAATGAAAGGGATCCATCTGCTGACGGAAAAGTGTCTCCCGGTTTTCCTGCATCTCCTTCACCGCCTGATCCAGTTCCTGTTCTCCCTGGTCCAGAACTTTTTTCAATTTCTGTGCGCTTTTTTCATAAGCCTGGAACAGCCCCTCCATTTTGCTGTTTTCTTTCCGGAATTGCTTCGCCGCCTGCTCAAATCCATCTACATCATCCTGGGCCAGGGCTGAAGCGATTTTCTCGGATAATTTCTCCTGATTTTCCACACAGTCTGCCAGCCGCTCCACCGCCCGTTCTACCTGTTTTACCTGGGCGGACTGTCCCTCATAGGTATCGGTCATACCGCCTGCTGCAGCGGCTTCCTTGATATCTTTCCAGAAATCTTCTCCTTTTTCCGGGGAGATCAGCAGCTGTTCCCAGATCCCGTATTTCATATAGTCCAGAATCTCCTCCATCATCCGGTCGCCGCCCTGACTTCCTAAAGTTTTCTGACCTGTCACCGTAAGATTCTGAAGTCCTATGGGATACCAATTCTCGGCCTCCAGATATCGGTTTACATAACTTTCCAGTTGTCTTTCCACGCCGGACATCTTCTGATATTCCACTCCAAACAATCGGTATTTCTTCCACAATTCCCGGTGATACTGGCTGAACAATGTGTCTAAAGACCCATTGACCGCAATCTGCAGATACACTCTGGAACCAGCGCTTCTGGCTCCCTCTACCATGACGCAGATCAGGGCAAATACACTCAACAGACACAGGCTTAAAAACACCGTGATCTCCCCTCTTTTTTTCATGTTCCGCACCTCCTTTCCACACAGCAGTTCTCTCGCAGTTCCACGCCGCCCTGTCCGGCAGCGCATCCGTCATCTTCTACTCCCTAATACACTTCCTTAGTCTGCTTATTGATCTCCTTAAAAATAGAATCCAACAATGTCCGGATCTGCTTTTTGAAAATAATAATCAAACCAATAATCACCACCAGCAGAAGCACCACTTCCACCGTACCGATTGCTTCTTCATCCATCAAAAATGCTTTTACTTCCTGTCTTAATCTCATAAATGACTCTCCTTTCTTAACCCTACATCATCACCATCATCGCTGGAACCATTACCAGCACCATCACCACCAGAAGCATCAGAAATAATGGCAGAAGCAGCTTCGTTCCTGCCTCCTCACCCAGGCGTTTCGCCGCCTGTTTCTGCTGTTCCCAGGCCGTGTCCATCTCCTGGGCTAACAGTTCCTGGAGATTTTTCATTCCCGTGTGCCGGTTCTGCCCAAGAATTGAGGATAAACGGCGGTATTCATTTAACTGGCACCGCTCTCCGAAACGGCTGACTGCCTGACTCTCCGGTCGTCCGTTTTCCATTTCCCCAAGGGCAATCTCCATCTCCTCATAGACCGCCCGCGGCTGGCTGGTTCTATTTCCCAGACGCTTTTCGTAATTGTCTACGATCTGCTTCCATGCCCGGCTGACGGTCAGACCTGCTCCCGTAAATACCATCAGCTGATACACCAGATCTGCGTAATCATATTGAAGCTGTTTTTCCCGTTTTTTGCGGGCCTCCATCTCCGTATTCTTGGCCTGCCAGTGAAAAAACATCGCCAGCACCACCCCAAGGACCGGAAATAGCAGATATTCTGTTCCCGTTTCTTTCCGGAAACGAAGTGTTCTTCCCTCAAACTCTCTTGGAAGCGCAACCTGGACTGCCCCTGGCTGCTTTGCCGCCGCCTGCTCCACCTGCTGTGCCAGCTGACTGGCCAATTGTTCTGCCTCTCTTCTTTCCGGCGGATAGACGATGACAGCAACTTCCATCTCGTCCCGGTAAAATCCATCCGTTATTTCCGCTTGCAGTGTCACTTGGGTTCCACTATCACTTTCCCATCCCACTAAGATCGTTCCATCCTCGTCTAAAACCTCCGGCTCACTGCTGCGCCAGGCAATCCGGATTCCACCGGGTTTCTCTGTGGGCAAAATCAGATCATGCCGCACCTCCTGGAGAGACGGATTTTCCCCTAAGATTTCCTCTAAAATTCCAGCTTTTACCTTGGCAAATATCTCCGCTGCCTCTTGTTCTGTATACCTTCTCGGTGGAACCTGAATCTGCACCGGCACTGTCCCTTGTTCCAGCCCCTCCACAGACAAGTCATACACCACCGGATCGCCGCCATAGTCTTCCCGCTCCAAGGAAGTACATAGGGACGCACCTCCGTGCTGCCATGCAAAACCGCCCACTCCCAGAAGGATCCCAACCGCCACACAAAGTACTTGTTTCTTTTTCTCAGCTACCCCTTTTACCACCTTTTCTGTTGCTTTTCCTGCTGCCCCCTCTGTCCTCATGTCAACTCTCATCCGCCGCCCACCTCAATATCCAGAATCTTCTGAGCCAGCCACACGGACGCCAGGTATACCAGCAGACATCCTGTCATCAACACCCGTCCCAGAATAGTTGTGTACATAACCGTAAAGAATCCTGGTGAAGTCCAATCGATATACAGAACCATCAGAACCGGAATCAGGTTCATGATCCGCTGCTCAAATCGTTTGGATGCCGTCAGCGTCTGGATCTCCTCTTTCACCTGGCTGCGGTCACCCATGACCTGCACCGTCCGCTCGATGATGGACACCAGTCGTCCGCCGCTCCTCCTGGCAATCACAAAAATACGGGTGAAATTCTCCGCTTCCTCCAGACCGCTTCGCATGGCAAAATCCTCCAGAAGTTCCTCCACCGGACGGTTCATCTCCATCTGCCGGACCATATACCCGATCTCCTGAACGATCATGCCCTGGCCTCCATACATCCGCTCCAGATCTTTTCTGCAGGCCCGGATGGCATTGTCCACAGAATATCCGGCACTTAAGGCCGTGGACATCATCTGGATCATTTCCCGAAACTGTTTTTCCAGCTCTCTCTGCCTCTTTTTCTGTAAAATCTCCCGCCACAGCCTTGGCGCTGCCACCGTTAACGGCACCACCAGAAGAAAAAACGCCCACAGACTCCGGTAACAGACGAACGCCGCGATTCCTGCTGCTGCCACACCTCCAGCCAAAGCTGTCAGCCGTTCCCTGCCATTTAACTGATAACACCGATACTGTACCAGTCCGCCAGTACCACCATTTTCATCGTCAAACCTCTTCTCCCGCCATGTGAAGTTTCCTGGTGTTTTTAAGTTCTCCTTTCTTTTCCAGCCCCTGTTCCCCCAGCTCATAAAGGGTATGGAGCCGGATCTGCCCTTCCTCATAGCCATCTACCTCCACGATCCAGAATACCCGCCTTTTCTTGTTCCTCTCCCGCCCCAGATGGATCATCACATCGAACGCCGATGCGATCTGGCTGCGGATCGCCGCCAGAGGAAGCTCCGCTCCCATCAGCACCATGGTTTCCAGCCGCGCCAGCATATCCTTGGGACTGTTGCCGTGACCGCTGCTCATGCCGCCGTCATGCCCGGTATTGTAGCTGTTCAGCAGCTCCAGAGCCTCTTTCCCACGGACTTCACCCACAATGATGCGGCTGGGATTCATTCGCAGGGACGCTTTGATAAGGTCCCCGATCCCAATCGCCCCTTCCCCCTGGGAATTGGCCGTTCTGGTCTCCAGACGCACCAGATTTTTCACCTGCTGAATCTGTAATTCCGCGGAATCCTCAATGGTGATCACCCGCTCATCCGCCGGAATATAGGCCGACAAGGCATTTAAAAATGTGGTCTTTCCGGAGTTTGTTCCGCCGCTGATAAACAGGTTGTAACCGGCCCGGACCAGTTTCTTTAAGAAATCCGCCGCTTCCTGGGTGATGGAACCGGACTCCACCAACATTTCCATGGTGATGACCCGCGGGAATTTACGGATGGTCATGACCGGACCAATCAGGGAAACTGGAGGCAGCACCACATGGACACGAGAACCGTCTGCCAGCCTGGCATCTGCAATAGGATTAGACACATTCACCGTCCGGTTCACCCGACTGACCACCTGCTGAATCATGTCTTCTAACTGCTCATCCGATTCAAATTCATACTCCCACGGATGCATGACCCCGGATTCCTCCACGAAAATGTGATCTCTTCCATTGATCATCACCTCCGTAATCTCTGGATCATCTAAAAGCTGCTGCAAAATATCCAGTTTCCGGAATGAATTAAAGATACTTTTCCGCAGTTCCAGCCGCTCTTTTAAGGGCAGATACCCCTGACTGCCCGCTTCAAAAATCTTCCTGTCGATCCGCTCGTAAAGCTCCTCGTCCTCCACCTGACGGTAACCGTCTAATTCCTGGCGGAGCTCGTCCCGAAGCTGCTGTTTTAACTGCCTGACCCGCTCTTTTTCCCTCATGTTTTCGTCTCCTGTCATCGCCATGGCACTCCTTTTAACAATTGTCTCACATAGTCGCCCAGCTGCCCCCACAAAAGCTGTTCCAGATACGTCTCTCGACGGCCAAAATCATTATGATAAGGCAGTTTCACCTTTCGGATTTTCTCCTGAATATCCGGCCGTTCTACCATTTCTAAGTACTCGTCAAACTCTTCCAGTCTGGCGGCAGAGATTCCATCTTCCTTCACTGGCATGTATACAATGTCACAGACTCCCAGAATCGGAAGCAGGCTGCTGCCTGGCCGCCCCACATCTACCACCAGGTACTCGTAACCCATTTCCAGAGCCAGTTTTTCCAGTAATTTCCCCATTTCTTCCCCGGTCATCTGCTCTAAATCCTCCGGATAACGCACCGGCGGCAGATAATCCATTTCCTGCCAGGTATAGACAATGCTGCGAAGCCGCATCACCGTCAAATCATCCTGTCGGAAAAAATACAAAACATCGGAAAGATCATTTTTACAGGAATTCCCAATCAATCTGGAAAATCCCGCAAATGCGTCCAGCCCCAGATACAGCACTTTCCCGTCCCTGGCCAGCTGCTGCCCCAGAGTCAGCGCCAGGGACGTCTTCAGACACCGGCCAATGGGCGAATACACCCCCAGAATCCGGGCTTTTCTCCCCCGTACCACAAGCCCCGCCTCCTCCGGACTTTCGCAGTAACAGCCAATCACCTCCCGGATCAGGCTGTCCGCCGCCTGGTACTTATAAACGCTGGGATAACTGTCCACCGACTTTACGATCTCCCCTTCCGCCAGCGTCACCACCGACCCGGCTCCCACGGCTTCCGCCTGTTCTTTGGGAACCGTGCTGCTGATCAGCAAAATCTCAATCTTATGTTTTTTCCCATATTCCACCAGGGCATCCATGGATGTAAATGGGATCACGTCAAAGGGCACCCGCTCCTTCTGATTGGTCACATCCGCAAACCGCCTGGCATACGCCGGATCCACGTCATAAACCGCCATGATTTTTTCCATCAAACCACCTCCAACATCAGAAACAATAAAAATCCGCAAAACAAACACACTGCAAATGGAATCACTACTTCGTCCCCGTCCCGATTTGCAAGATAATACGGGGTTTTCTCTTTCGTAAGGAATAATCGCCTGAAATAGGCAATGAAATAAGAAATCCGCTGCCAGAAGATCCCTGACAAACACATTTTCAGAAGCGCCCAGAACGCTCCGATCAAAAATCCATATCCGATGACCACCACTCCGTCATGCCACCCCAGCCACGCCGCAATGACTGCCATCAGCTTCCCATCTCCCGCTCCCATCATCCGAAGCAAAAAGAGTGGAAAACAACACATACCCACCAGCCCCAGCCGCAGAAGATATCCGCCGTACACAGACAGCCACCACCAGATTTCTGCCCCAGTGCGCCCTAAGGCTGATTCAACTGCGCCACTGCCTCCTACCAACTGCTCCATCGTCAAAATCCCCAGTCCCGTTACCGTTCCAAACCAGATCACCCCGTTGGGAACTTTCCGAAACTTTAGATCCGCCGCTGCCCCTGCTACCAGAACCGGCGTTAAAAATAGATACGTCAAAAAAATCCTGCACCACCTCCGTAAATTGCATAAACTCTGCCCCTGTCAAAAATCATCTGGGAATCCTCTGCCCGAACCGGGCGGTAACTGCATAAGCGCTTGAAATGAATGGTCTGGAAACGACCTGCGCTGAATGTGATTTCATTATGCACACAAGTTTCTGAAAAGTCAAGCACATTTTTTCCAGGCAAAATCAGAAGCCATGAGAAACCGTCAGACTTCCTACGGAATCATTGACCATCTTTCTGGAAAATGGTAAAATAATAGAGACTTTTCAGTAGGTCTGCGCACTTGCTGCGCTGACCGTAAGAAAACTTTGGCTTGAAGGCAAAAATCCCATCGACGAAGTCGATCTGGAATGGATTTTTGCATGTAACTGTGAAGGTACTGAACAGTTACAAAATAATAACAAGTTTTATCCGTATATTTTCCAATCTTCCAGAAATACTAATTACTGTAAAACTCCGGAACGGTTTTCGACGCAAACTGGTACATTTTCAGACCAGATTCCACGATTGCCGACAGCCGGAGCATCACATTTCAGGGAGAGATGTTAAACTATGAAATTGCATGGAAAACGTACAAAACAGGCTCTGGCCTTCTATCTGGAGCGGCAGAAATTACGGCAGGAGATCGAGCAGACCCGCCACAGCATTGATTCTGCGAGAAATCATTTTGAACAGGTGGTAGATCCTACTCTCATCGACTGCTATATCTACGAACTGAACGCGGCACAGCTGCGCTACCAGTTCCTTCTGCGCCGTTTCAAAAGTCTGGAACCTGAAAGCACATAATTTATGACAGCTTGGAGGATTTGGCGTATGGGTACTTGGTATGAAAAGGGGATCTTCTATCACATGTATCCCCTGGGGCTGACCGGGGCTCCAAAACACAATGACCAGACCGAGGTCACTGACCGGATGAAGGAACTGGAGGAGTGGATTCCTCATATGCGTTCCTTGGGATGTAACAGTCTTTACATCGGCCCGTTATTTGAATCTTCCACCCACGGCTACGATACCAGGGATTACAAGCTGGTGGACCGCCGCCTTGGAGACAACGACGGTTTCCGCCATTTCGTAAAAGCATGCCACGAGGCAGGCATCCGGGTGGTGGTGGATGGCGTGTTCAACCACACTGGACGGGAATTTTTCGCTTTCCAGGACATCCAGAAAAACCGGGAGAATTCCCCTTACAAGGACTGGTACCGTGGCGTAAACTTCGGCTGGGGAAGCCCCATGGGCGACTCTTTTGGATACGAGGCATGGCAGGGACATTATGAGCTTCCGTGCTTAAACCTGTGGAATCCGGAGGTGAAACAGTACCTCTTTGATGTGATCCGTTTCTGGATTGACGAATTTGATATTGACGGCATCCGCTTAGACTGTGCCAATGTCCTGGATTTTAACTTTATGAAGGAAATGCGGGCACAGACCGCCACCATGAAACCGGATTTCTGGCTCATGGGCGAGGTGATCCACGGTGAGTATTCCCGTTGGGTAAACCCGGAGATGCTTCATTCCGTTACCAACTATGAGCTTCACAAGGGATTGTATTCCGGTCACAACGACCATAACTATTTTGAGATCGCCCACACCGTGCGCCGTCTGGAGCAGGTGGGCTATCAGCTTTACACCTTCGTGGACAACCATGACGAGGACCGCCTGGCCAGCAAGCTTCGTAACCCGGAGCACCTATATTCTGTATACACCTTGCTCTACACCCTGCCCGGCATTCCATCCATTTATTACGGCAGTGAGTGGGGCATGGAGGGCAGACGGACCAGGGAAAGCGACGATATGCTGCGTCCCTGCATCCACATCGCCGATGAGGCTTCCTACCACACCGATCTGACCGACTACATCAGCAGGTTAGGCCAGATCCACGAGGAACAGCCAGAGCTTCACATGGGACGCTACCAGGAACTGACCTTAACCAACCGTCAGTACTCCTTTGCCCGCCACGGAGACCACTCCTGCGTTATCACCGCAGTGAACAATGACGAGAATCCGGCGTCCATGGACATTCCGGTTCCAATCCACGCCTCCACCGCGGAAAATCTTCTGGATCACACCGAGATCCAGATCCAGAATGGACGGATACACATCACGCTTCAGGCTGGTCGGGGGGCCATCCTGAAAATCAGGGAGGAATAATGTATGGCACGTAGCAAAAAAGAAATCGGAACGGGATTTATCACACAGATGGACCGCTATCTGTTTGGAGAAGGAACCCATTATCAGATCTACGATAAGCTGGGCGCGCACCCGAAAAATTATAAGGGGAAAGACGGTTTTTATTTTGCTGTATGGGCGCCTCACGCCGCTGCTGTTTCTGTAGTCGGCGATTTCAACAACTGGGACCCGGATGCGGATCCCATGAATGTTTTGGAGACCTCCGGTATCTACGAAGCATTTATCCCGGGCTTAAAAGAGGGGGAATTATACAAATTCGCCATCACGACACAGTCCGGCAAGGTATTATTCAAGAGCGATCCTTACGCTTTCGGCAGCGAGTACCGTCCGGGAACCGCTTCCATCACCCGTGATATTTCCGGCTTTCACTGGAAAGACAATACCTGGATGACCAAGCGGGAAACCCAGGATCTGACCACCTCTCCGCTTTCCATCTACGAGGTGCATCTCGGCTCCTGGAGAAAGGCCAACCGGGAGGAAAAGGACGGTTATTATACCTACATAGAAGCAGCCCACGAGCTGGCCGCCTACGTAAAAGACATGGGCTACACCCATGTGGAGCTGATGGGTATCGCGGAACACCCGTATGACGGCTCCTGGGGCTATCAGGTAACCGGATATTATGCGCCGACCAGCCGTTATGGCACCGCTGCCGAGTTCATGTACTTTGTCAACTATATGCACAAGCATGGCATCGGTGTGATCTTAGACTGGGTTCCTGCCCATTTTCCAAAGGACGCCCACGGTCTGGCTGATTTTGACGGACAGGCTCTCTACGAATACGCAGATCCACGCAAAGGCGAGCATCCGGACTGGGGCACCAAGGTCTTTGATTACAGCCGCAATGAGGTCTCCAATTTCCTGATCGCCAACGCTTTATACTGGATCGAGCAGTATCACATCGATGGGCTTCGTGTGGACGCTGTGGCTTCCATGCTGTATCTGGACTACGGACGCACACCGGGAAACTGGGTCCCGAATCAATACGGGGAAAATAAAAACTTAGAAGCCATCGAGTTCTTCCGCCACTTAAACAGCGTGGTAAACAAACAGGGCCACGGTGCGGCAGTGATCGCAGAGGAATCCACCGCATGGCCGATGGTTACCGGCAAACCGGAAGACGGCGGCCTTGGTTTCAAATTCAAATGGAACATGGGCTGGATGCATGATTTCCTGGAATACATGAAATTGGACCCGTATTTCCGCAAATTTAACCACAACAAGATGACCTTCGGCATGACCTACGCCACCAGCGAGAACTTCATCCTGGTGCTGTCCCATGACGAAGTGGTTCATTTGAAATGCTCTATGATCAACAAAATGCCCGGCATCTATGAGGACAAGTTCGCCAATTTAAAAGTGGGCTACACCTTCATGATGGGACATCCGGGCAAGAAACTATTGTTTATGGGACAGGATTTCGGACAGTTCCACGAATGGGACGAGAAAGTGGCTCTGGACTGGTATTTAGCTGACGAGCCGCTGCACGAAGACCTTCAGGACTACTGCCGCGACCTGCTCCATCTGTACAAAAAATACCCTGCTTGTTACAGCCAGGACTATGATTGGAAGGGATTCCAGTGGATCAACGCCAATGACGCAGACCGCAGCATTTTCAGCTTCGTCCGTTATTCCGCCACCGGCAGACAAAATCTGTTATTTGTCTGCAACTTCACCCCTGTTTCCCGCCCAGATTACCGGGTCGGTGTTCCGAAATCCGGCAATTATACCCTGATCCTGGATGAAACACACGGTTCTTATAAGACCGGCGATCAGAAGATCGTATTTAAGGCAAAAAAGAGCGAATGCGACGGCCAGCCGTACTCCATCGCTTACCCGCTTCCGGCCTATGGAACCGCGATCTTCAGGTTCTAAAAGGAGGATAAACTACCATGCAGACAATCCTTGTTTGCGACGACGATAAACAGATCGTTGAGGCCATTGATATTTACCTGACCGGCGAAGGTTTTCAGGTGATCAAGGCTTACGACGGCTACGAAGCGCTGGAATTACTGGAAAATAACAGCGTAGACCTGATGATCGTGGATGTGATGATGCCGGGCTTAGACGGCATCCGCACCACGTTGAAGGTAAGGGAGACCAGCAGTATCCCCATCATCATTCTCTCTGCAAAATCAGAGGACGCTGACAAGATCCTGGGCTTAAATATCGGCGCGGACGATTACATCACCAAGCCATTTAACCCGCTGGAGTTAGTGGCCCGTGTCAAATCCCACATGCGCCGCTACACCCAGCTTGGCAATTTAAGCCAGCAGTCCACCGACACCATTTACCGCTGCGGCGGCCTTCAGATCAATGATGATACCAAGGAAGTGTACGTGGACGACGAACAGATCAAGCTGACTCCCATTGAATACAACATCCTGCTGCTTCTGGTGAAGAATGCCGGAAAAGTGTTCTCCATCGATGAGATCTATGAGCAGATCTGGAATGAGGAGGCCATCGGCGCCGACAACACCGTAGCAGTACATATCCGGCACATCCGTGAAAAGATCGAGATCAACCCGCGGGAGCCACGGTACTTAAAAGTTGTCTGGGGTGTTGGCTATAAGATTGAAAAGCAGTAGGTGTCACCTATGAAAGAACAGAATGGCAAACGAAATACCTGGCCTATGGCCTTAAAAAAACAGACTGCGTTTATGATCCACCTGCTGTTCCTGGTCCTGTTCCTCGTTGGTTCCATTTTCGTTTATTTCAATGAGAACTACGGACGGGGGCTTAACTGGGTCCGGGAGGAAAATTACGCAGATACCTATTCCTGCACCAGCCAGCTGGAATCGGACGTGGAAAATATCTTCAAATACGTCAGCTACAAAAACCTTCTGGAAAAAAACGGGGAGATCAACTACCAGACCGACATGGTCTGCGTTACCTTCAGCTCCGGCCGCACGGTAATCTACACACTGGATGAGATGATCCGTTACGCGAAAAGCCTGGGCTACTACCTGACCGATTCCTATGAGGTGGCAGGAGGTCCGTCCGTGGCGGACAATTCTGATGATGATGATCTGCCGCTGATCGAATGGAAGGCTTACGACCCCAACGAGGTTTATTCAGAACCCGGTGACCAGTACGCTTCGCTGGAAGATCTGTCCGTACAGGTTCTGGAGGTTCTGGGCGATTACTATCAGATCCGCAACAACTATATCAACCAGCCCTCCAACCTGCATTTCAGGGTCTCTTACCGGAATCAGTCCGGACAGGAAAATGTCTACACGAACTCGAACGACATGACCACTGAGCAGATCCGTTCCTTTGGACGTTATCTCTATATCTCCGGTGAATCCATCCTGATGGACACCAACTTAAAATACGTCCCGGAAAACATCACCTCCCAGCTGGAGACTTATAATCTTTACGGCAATAATGATTATTACATTGTTTTAGGACTGGATACCAGCTATCCCTATACGGACCCTTACTCCACTGCCCATAATCAGTATGAGAAGATCCGTCTGGACTATATCTCCGGTATGGTACTGTTCACTCTTGGCGGAATTGGCGCTGTCATCACGCTGGTCATCATGATCGTCCTGACCGGACACTGTGACGAATCTCCCAAAAAGATCCAGCTTCGCCGTTTTGACCAGATTCCTCTTGGAGCTTTTCTTGGCTTATGGGCGGTTTTTCTGGCTGCAGCACACTACCTGACCCGTCAGTACGGAGATTTTTATTTGAATTTCCTGATCAGCGAACAGTATTGGGACTACAGCAGCCGCTGGATGGAAATGACCGTTTCCTACGGCATTACACTTCCTGCACTTTTAAGCCTGATCCGCCGCTATAAAGCTGGTGTCCTCTGGAAAAACAGTCTGACCTGCCGTATCCTGCACAAGTGCCTGACAGCGTTGACAAACTGCTCCTTTCCGGTCCGTTTATCTCTTTGCTTCGCCGGATATCTGACCGTGGATGGCGTGCTTTTCGCCTGCTTTGCTTATTTCTTTTTAAAACAGGACTCTTTAAGTTTTTCCTATCTGTATCTGGTTCCTGCTGTGATCTTTATCGGTTTTCAGATATGGATCTTCCTGCTTTTATTCCGGAACCAGGTAGAATATGAGAAGATCACCCATGGTATTTTCCAGATGGCTGATGGTGATACGGAATATAAGATTGATTCTGACGGTTTTTCCGGCAAAGGCGAAACGGTTGCCAAAGCCCTGAATAACATCGGTGACGGCATGGAAACTGCCTTGAAAGAACAGGTCAAAAGTGAACGCTTAAAGGCTGACCTGATCACCAATGTATCCCATGATATCAAGACGCCTCTCACGTCTATTATCAACTATGTGGATTTATTAAAACGAGAAAAGATCCAGGACGAAAAGATCGCCCGGTATTTAGATATCTTAGATCAGAAATCCCAGCGGTTAAAAACGCTGACGGAGGATCTGGTAGAAGCCTCCAAGGCCAGCTCCGGCAACTTAAAGCTGGAGATCGCCAGGATCGATCTGGTGGAGATGATCCAGCAGACCAATGGAGAATTTGAAGAAAAATACCAGATCCGACATCTGGATCTGGTATCTTCTCTTCCGAATGAATGCCTTCTGATTGCTGTAGACGGACGCCGTCTGTGGCGGGTTTTGGAAAACCTTTACAATAACGCATTCAAATATGCCATGGAGAACAGCCGCATCTATGTGGATGTGACCTCCTCCGATGGATTTGCTTATTTTACGATCAAAAATGTCTCTGCCAATCCGTTAAACATCCATGCGGATGAACTGACAGAGCGATTCGTCCGGGGCGATGTTGCCAGAACCACCGAAGGAAGTGGTCTGGGACTTTCCATCGCCAAGGACTTAACCCAGCTTCAGGGCGGAACCTTCAAGCTTTACATCGATGGCGATCTCTTCAAGGCACAGGTGGGATTCCCACTCTGTAACCCTGAAGAACCGGAGCATTTAGAAGATTCTCCAGCCACAGATGAAGTTGTTTCTCCACCAGGAGCTTAACGAACGGTGAACCACCTTTCCGTTACTGGAGGATGCATCGATCACGGTGCCTCCTCCGGCAACGATACCTACATGTCCGCTTACAACGATAATATCTCCAGCCTGAAGGCTGTTAAAATTCGTGATCTTCGTGTATTTTCCAATACTTCTCCAGCCAGAGGATGTGGTATAACTCTGTTTTACTCCCGCTTTATTCAGACACCAGTATACAAAACCGGAACAGTCAAAGCTGTTCGGGCCTTTGGCGCCCCATACATACGGGCTTCCCAGCTTGGAGCTTGCGATGGATAAGAGTCCGCTGACACCACTGCCTCCAACACTTCCTTTGGAACCGCCGGAAGAACTGGAATTACTCTTACCGGAAGATCCGGAAGAAGAACTGGAAGATCCAGTCGATTTCTTTACATCATTGCTGGTCAGCTTCGCCATGGTCATCCGTCCTACAGAACCATCACTTGCCAGACCATTGTTGCTCTGGAAGCTCTTGACCGCACTTTCTGTCTTATCACCAAAATATCCCGTTACATTAGAAGACGATAAATATCCATATTTGCTGAGCAGGTTCTGGACCTGTTTAACGCTGTCGCCCTGATCACCAAGGACAAGACCGTTAGCCACAGCTCCCGGATCATTTAACGCGGCTCTGGTG
>CAKRWX010000025.1 GCA_934418055.1 uncultured Lachnospiraceae bacterium | reverse complement strand
TGATCGGGGGCTCTGTGGTGAAAGTGGATTTTACTCTCTACGGTTCTTTTGCCAGAACGTATCACGGACATGGTACGGACCGGGCGCTGCTGGGCGGAATCATGGGATTTGATACCGATGATATGCGGATCCGGGATTCCTTTGATCTGGCTTCGGAGCGGGGAATCTCCTACTCTTTTACGCCTAATGAGATCGAGACCGATGTTCACCCCAACACCGTGGATATTTCCATGGTCAATGCCTCCGGCCAGACTATGACCGTCCGGGGCGAATCTCTAGGCGGCGGCAAGGTGCGGATCGTACGGATCAACCAGGTAAAGGTGGATTTCACCGGTGAATACAGCGCAGTGATCGTGATCCATCTGGACCGCCCGGGCGTGGTGGCCCATATTACCAAATGCTTGAGCGACCGGGGTGTGAATATCGCCTTTATGCGGTTGTTCCGGGAGTCAAAAGGGCATACAGCTTATACCATCGTAGAATCGGACGGACGGCTTCCAGAAGGAATCGCAGAAAGCCTGCGGGCCAATGATCACGTGCAGCATGTGATGGTGGTGCAGATATAGGAGGCAAACTATGGATTTCAAAAACGCAAAGGAACTTTTGGAGCTTAGCCAGAATGAAAAACTGACGATTTCAGAAGTCATGAGACAGCGGGAGCTTTCTGAAACAGAAAGTTCTCCGGAAGAATTGTATACAAAAATGGAACGGGTGCTGGAGATCATGAAGGACTCCGCTTCTACTCCGATCCAGAAACCGGTCACCTCCATGGGCGGCCTGATCGGCGGAGAGGCCAAACGACTTTCTCTCCACGAGGCGTCTGGAACACGGCTCTGCGGTGAGGTGCTTCACAAGGGCATCACCAAAGCTATGGCGGTTCTGGAAACCAACGCTTCCATGGGACTGATCGTGGCAGCTCCCACTGCCGGATCCGCAGGAATCGTTCCTGGATTTTTGCTGGCCCTTCAGGAGGTCTATGAATGCCCTGACGATACCATGATCCAGGTACTCTACAACGCCGGTGCCATCGGCTATCTGGCCATGAGAAATGCCACCGTTGCCGGTGCGGTAGGCGGCTGTCAAGCAGAGGTCGGAATCGCCTCCGCCATGGCTGCTTCCGCCGCTGTGGAGCTGCTGGGAGGCACTCCTGGGCAGTGTCTGAACGCCGCTTCCACGGTACTGATGAATATGCTTGGCCTGGTCTGCGATCCCGTGGGAGGTCTGGTGGAATACCCCTGTCAGAACCGCAACGCCGCCGGAGTGGCCAATGCCATGATCGCTGCGGAAATGGCTCTGGCTGGCATTCCGCAGCTGATCCCATTTGATGAGATGCTGGATACCATGTACGCTGTGGGAAGACGGCTTCCGGCGGAACTGCGGGAAACGGCGCTGGGCGGGTGCGCCACTGCGCCATCAGCCTGCGCAAGATGCCAGCACCACTAGGCCGCTCTTTGAACTCCACTAAATACAAAAGACTCTTTCCAGAATATATTTATGGATATTCTCCATAATTTCACGGAAAGAGTCTTTTCTCGTCTCACATCAACTTATCTTAGTTCTCCGGAATTGCATCCAGCGCATTGCTGATATCTGCGATCAGATCTTCTTTATCCTCCAGGCCAAGGCTGATACGAACTAATTCTGCCGGTACGCCTGCCTCTTTTAACTGCTCATCGTTCATCTGGCGATGAGTAGAAGTTGCCGGATTTAAGCAGCAGGTTCTGGCATCCGCCACGTGGGTCTCAATGGCACCCAGTTTCAGGTTCTGCATGAAGATGGAAGCAGCCTCTCTTCCACCCTTTAATCCGAAGGAAACCACGCCGCAGCCGCCGTTTGGCATATATTTCTGGGCTCTCTCGTAGTACGGGCTGGATGGAAGTCCCGGATAGTTCACGTAAGCAACCTTTGGATGGCTCTCTAAGAACTCAGCAACCGCCTGACCATTTTCCACATGCTTCGGCATTCTCACATGTAAGGATTCCAGACCCAGATTCAGGATAAATGCGTGCTGTGGGGACTGGATACAGCCTAAGTCTCTCATCAGCTGGGCGGTACATTTGGTGATAAATGCGCCTTCTTTTCCGAATTTCTCTGCGTAAGTGATTCCATGATAGCTCTCATCCGGTGTACACAGGCCCGGATACTTGTCCGCGTGTGCCATCCAGTCAAATCTTCCACTGTCTACGATAGCTCCGCCTACTGCCGCACCGTGTCCATCCATATATTTGGTGGTGGAATGAGTCACAATATCCGCGCCCCACTCAAATGGACGGCAGTTGACCGGAGTTGGGAAGGTGTTGTCCACGATTAACGGAACGCCGTGAGCGTGGGCTACCTTGGCAAACAATTCAATATCCAGAACTGTTAAAGCCGGGTTGGCGATGGACTCGCCGAACATCAGCTTGGTATTTGGCTGGAACGCCGCATTTAACTCTTCCTCGGACGCATCTGGAGATACAAATGTGGCAGTAATTCCCATTTTCGCCAAAGTCACTGCGATCAGGTTGAAGGTTCCGCCGTAGATGGAAGAGGATGCCACGATGTGATCGCCGCACTGGCAGATGTTGAACATGGCGAAGAAATTGGCCGCCTGGCCGCTGGATGTCAGCATCGCTGCCGTACCACCTTCCATCGCCGCGATCTTCGCTGCTACATGGTCGTTGGTCGGGTTCTGCAGTCTGGTGTAGAAATATCCTTCTGCCTCTAAGTCAAATAATTTGCCCATGTCCTCGCTGGTGCTGTACTTAAAGGTCGTGGACTGGATGATCGGGACCTGTCTTGGTTCTCCGTTACCCGGTGTATAGCCAGCCTGCACACATTTTGTTCCCATTCTGTAATTGTTCATGTAAAGCCCTCCGTTATCTAATAATTTTTCATCCGATTTTCCAACGGACATTCCACAAAAATATCTATGAATCAAAAAAAGACGCATCGATACCATTTATGGTAGCACGATACGCCTATTTTTTCAATCAAACCTCTTTTTCAATTTTTTGAAATTTTCAAAAAGTTCTACTTTTCTTCTCTAACGGAATCAAATTCCTTCAAAATCTCCTCAGATGGAGCCGCAGTCGCCAAAGACACAACGACAATCGCGATGCAGCCCAGGATAAATGCCGGAAGCAGCTCGTAGATGCCCCAGACACCGCCCATTGGCTTCACCAGGTATTTCCATACAAATACCATCACGCCGCCGGTCAGCATACCTGCCAGAGCACCCTGGAAATTGGTGCGTCTCCAGAATAAGGAAAATAATACCACCGGTCCGAAGGCAGCTCCAAAGCCTGCCCAGGCAAAGGACACGATGTAAAATACGGAGCTGTCCGGATTCCATGCCAGAATCACTGCCACCAGGGAGATTCCCACAACGGTCAGACGGGCTGCTAACATGGACTGTTTCGGGCTCATTTTAATCTTCATGAAATCCTGAAGCAGGTTCTGGGAAACGCTGGACGCCGCAGTTAATAACTGGGAATCTGCGGTTGACATGGTGCAGGCCAGAATACCAGCCAGTACCACACCTGCGATCAGCGCCAAGAAGAAGTTCTTCTGTGCCAGAAGTCCAGCCAGACGGATGATAATGGTCTCAGACTCGGAACTGGTCTCAAACATTGGAAGGGCTCCAGCCACGGACGCGCCGTAGCCGATGATACCGATCAGAATTGCCACAAACATGGAAATCACAACCCAGATGGTAGCGATTCTTCTGGAAAGCACCAGCTTCTTCTCCTCGCCAATGGCCATAAAACGCAGAAGAATGTGAGGCATTCCAAAGTATCCAAGTCCCCATGCCACAGTGGAAAAAATCGTCAGCAGACTGTATGGGGAAGAGGTGTTGTCTGCCATATTGTGGGCCTGTGTCATGCTTAAGTAACCTGCCAGAGATTTTGCATTGTCCATGACTGCGTCCCAGCCGCCCGCTTTGCTGATTCCGAAAAATACAATGATCACCAATGCAATACTCATAACCACGCTCTGGATCAGGTCGGTGGTGGACACTGCCATAAATCCGCCCATAACCGTGTAGATAATGATGATCGCCGCGCCAAACAGCATAGCCATATGGTAATCCACACCAAATAAACTGTTAAATAAGGTTCCTACTGCTTTAAATCCAGAAGCGGTATACGGAACAAAGAAAATCAGGATCGCGATAGCAGAAATGCACATCAGGATATTTTTCTTGTCATGATACCGTTTGGAGAAGAAATCCGGAATGGTGATGGCATCACAGACAATGGAATAACGACGGATCCGTTTTGCCACGATCAGCCAGTTTAAATAGGTTCCCACTGCCAGGCCAATAGCTGTCCAGCCTGCATCGGAAATTCCAGTCAGATACGCCACGCCAGGAAGTCCCATTAAGAGCCAGCTGCTCATGTCGGACGCTTCCGCGCTCATGGCCGTCACGAACGGTCCCAACTGTCTGCCGCCCAGATAAAAATGGTCGGTTGAATCTTTTTTGTCTTCCCCTTTGCTAAAATAAAATCCCACATACACCATCATTACCAGATAGACGATGATTGCGATTAGAATTCCCATAGATGCCATACTCATTCCCTCCTGTTTCACTCGAATGGGGCGATTATAGCACTGTTTTTTATAGAACACAATACAGAACGGTGTGCAGACTGAATCCTGTACGATTTCAAAGAAAAATCCTTATATTGTTAGGAAATACAAGGATTTTAGACTAGACGATTTTTAAAAATATTATTCAAACATCAAACATTCTTTTTTATTTTTCTTCGATTTTCTGATGAAATTCGACTTTTCTTCGCTCTCTCGTGACCTATTTTGGAAGAAAACTGCTTAGGAACCCCGGCATAATGTCCGCACTATATTTCCGCAGGGAATACTCCCCGCCGCACAGGCACCAGTCATACATCAGCGCCCGCTCCGCCAGTGCATACAGCTTCACCATCTCACTGACACTGCTTCTGCTGTCCAACTCGCCTTTCTCCTGGCCCTTGGCGATGATCCGGCGGAGGAGCTTATAATAGATGCGGTTGTGGTCCAGCAAATGCTTCTCGCCGCTGGTGATCAGCTGGGTGGACAACAATCTTGCCAAAAGATCCAGGGAAATGCTGTTCTCGATCATGCCGAACAACTCACTGTTTAAATACAGCAGCTGATCCATGGCGTTCATCTCCGGATCCAGGGTCTCCATCAGTTCTTCATATTTTTCATCAAAAAGACTGCTTAAAGTACTTAACAGGGCATCCTTTCCATCAAAATAGTGGTAAAAAGAGCCCTTGGAGGTCTGGGATACCTCGATGATCTCCTCCACCGTGGTATCCTCATATCCCTGCTCATAGAATAGCTTCCAGGCGGCACTTACGATCTTGGCCCTGGTCGCTCTGGAATTTTTCTTTGCCATACTGCTTACTCCACGATCGGATTGGTGATCCGTCCGATTCCCTCGATCTCACAAGTCACCACATCTCCAGTTTTCAGGAATTTTGGCGGTTCAAATCCCATGCCTACACCTGCAGGCGTACCCATGGCGATGATGGTGCCAGCCTGAAGGGTCATGCCCTGGGATAACTCGCTGATTACATGGTCGATATCGAAGATCAGAAGCTCGGTGTTGCTGTTCTGGCGCAGTTCACCATTGACATAGGAGCGGATCGGCAGCTTTGGAGGATAAGCGATCTCATCCGCAGACACGATACATGGACCCATTGGCAGAAATCCGTCCAGGCTCTTGCCAAAATACCACTGTTTGTGACGGGTCTGCACGTCTCTGGCGCTGACATCATTGATCACGGTGTAACCGAAAATGTAGTCCTTGGCCTCTTCCTCGGATACGCAGTAAGCGTCCTTGCGGATGATCACAGCCAGCTCGGACTCGTAATCCAGGCGCTCTACCAGGTTCGCGTGTCTCGGAATGCCCTCCTTGTCGCCAACTGCCTGATTGACACGTTTGGAGAAATAGATCGCATATGGACGATCGCCGCCAAACGCCTCTTTCTTATAGCGGGCGGATTCCTCAGCATGAGCCATATAGTTGATGCCCAGACAGATCACATCCTGCTTCGGTTTTAAGATCGGAGCCAGGATCTTCACTTCCTCGATCCGCGCTGCGCCTGGGGTCTCGTATGGATCCTTTTGGCTCATGTGGTTTAACAGCTGGATCTCGGAATCGCTCATCTCCGCAACGGCTTCCTGCATCTCCTTGTATTCCATTCCAAAGCACTCCAATGGATAGACCCACTGTTCATCCGCGCTGAAAATGCCAAGTTTTGTCTTATTTTCCACTTCATATGTAACGATCTTCATGTACCATTCCTCCTTCTAGCAGTCATTTGCAATTATTCTTATTATACTGTTTCTTATCTCGAATAGCAATTGCAAATCGAAACTGCTTCTGGAAGTCCTTTACAAATGTTTCAGCCATTTTCCCATTTGAATCAACGCCGTCGGGGCAAATGCCAGACCTGCAACCAGGAGAATCTGCTCCACCGACATATCCGCCGCCGCAAACACCCGCTGAAGCCCCGGCACAAACAACACTGCCGCCAAAAGGACAACGCCTGCCTCAAATGCCATAACCGTGTACAAGTTACTGAATATGCCAATCTTCAAAAGGCTCCGACGGCTGCGGCAGGTAAAACCGTGGAACAAGCGGGCTAAGGTTAAGGTGGAAAATGCCATGGTTGCCGCTACAGCGCTGGAACCGGTTACAATTCCTGCTGCCCCACTTTCGTAGCTTCCAACTACCGCTGCTGGCAGAACCTGAACAAAATTCCAGATATCGACCACGTTCCAATCCTTAACCTGCGCCCAGAATCCACCGATGCCATTTCCAGCCACATCTTTCGGCCAGCCATATAATCCAACTAAATACGCCGTCATGGTGCAGGCCGCGATGAGAAATCCCTGGATGGTGATCTCTTTTATGAAGGTTCCCGTCAGGATCCCTCGTTTTGTATCTCTCGGCGGCATCTGCAAAAGTCCCTCCTCCGGCGGTTCCATGCCGATGGCAAGGGCCGGAAGGGAATCGGTCACCAGATTCATGAAAAGCAGGTGCACCGGGGCAAAGGGAGCCGGTAAGTCCCTGAGTGTTGTATACAGTACACATAAAATACCTGCCATATTGCCGGACATCAAAAAACTGATGGCATTTAAGATGTTCCGGTAGACATTTCTGCCGTTGGCAACGGCTTTTATGATGGTGGCAAAATTGTCATCTGCCAGGATCATGGCGGAGGCTTCTTTGGAAACTTCTGTGCCGCCTTTGCCCATGGCGATACCGATATCTGCCTGTTTTAAGGCTGGGGCGTCGTTGACGCCGTCTCCGGTCATGGCGGTGATTTTTCCTTTTTTCTGCCATGCTTTGACGATCCGCAGCTTATGCTCTGGGGAAACTCTGGCGTAAACACTGACGCGCTCCAATTTCTGGTCCAGTTCTTCCTCACCCATCTGGTCTAGCTGGGCCCCGGAAAGAGCCAGGTCTCCTGGGGTGCGGATTCCCGCCTGTTCTCCGATGGCCATGGCAGTCTCGATGTGGTCTCCCGTGATCATGACCGGGAAGATTCCGGCTTCTTTGGCCTCTCTGACGGCTTCCTTTGTCTCTGGGCGGAGCGGATCCGTCATGGCCGCCAAACCAAGGAAAGTTAAGCCATCCTCCAGCTGCCGCCGTTCCATCCGTTCCCAGCCAGCAGGAAGCTGTCGATAAGCCGCCATGATAACCCGGCGGCCTTTCAGACCGGCTTCGGAGACCAATTCCCGGATCTGTCTCCGCTCCGACTCCGTTAAAGCTGTTGATTGCTCTCCCTTCGCATCTGCCCCTGGATCCATGTGACGCTCCGTTCTGCACCACCGCTTCGTACATCGGCCCAGCACCACCTCCGGCGCACCTTTCATATATAAGAAATTCTCACCATTTCTCTGATAAACCACGCTCATGGACTTTCCAACAGAATCAAATGGAAATTCTTTTAAGCGGGTCGTATCGCTGGTTAGTTCTGCCTCCGTAAAGCCCAATGTCCCATACGCCTCCGCCAGTGCTTCTTCTGTTGCATCGCCACTGACCGCATTGTTCCGCCCAGAAGAAATCTCACGCTCCGAAACTGCCGCATTTCCCGCCAGCATACACCCACACAAAAGTTGTTTTGCCGCCTCCCGGTACTGCCGCCCCCGATGGGCAGTCAGGCGATCTTCGTTGACCCATTGGATCTTTCCATGTTCTGCCAGTCCCAGTTCTTCCACATGCATCCGGTTCTGTGTCAGCGTTCCGGTCTTGTCGGTGCAGATCACGGACACACAGCCCAGGCTTTCTACCGCCTTTAGATCCTTAATAATGGCGTGTTCTCTTGCCATTTTCTGGGTTCCCATGGCCTGGACGATGGTGACGATGGATCCTAATGCCTCAGGAATCGCTGCCACAGCCAGAGCCACGGAAAACATCAGGGCGTCCAGCACCGCCATGCCGCGGTTGATGCTTAAAAAAAACACCGCCAGACAGACAACTAAAATCGCTGCTGCCAGGCGGCTTCCAAATTGATCCAGACTGATCTGAAGCGGCGTTTTCTTCTCCCCTGCGTCATTCATCATACCGGCGATCCGGCCAATCTCCGTCTCCATGCCTGTTGCAGTCACCACAGCCATTCCACGGCCTCCGGTCACTAAGGAGCCGCTGTACACCATACAGCTCCGCTCCGCCAACGGCATTTCCCCATATAGAGGTTCCGGGCTTTTAAATACCGCGCCAGACTCTCCAGTTAAGGAGCTTTCGTTGACCTGCATGGAGGCACATTCCAGGATCCTGGCGTCCGCCGCAGCCAGATCACCGGCCTCCAGAAGCAATATATCCCCTGGCACCGCCTCCCAGGCTTCAATCTCCTGTCTGCGGCCTTCCCGGATCACTGCCGCATGGGGCGCTGACAGCCGTTTCAGGCTCTCCAAGGACTTTCTGGCCTTGACCTGCTGCGCCGTTCCCAGAGCCGCATTCATGGTCACTACCAGGAAGATCACCAGAGTACTCTCCCCATTGTCCGTGAGAAAGGAAATCACCGCCGCCGCTAAAAGGATCATCACCAGCAGATCCTGGTATTGCTTTAAAAATATTTTCCATGGCGGATCTTCCCGGCTTTCTGTCACCCGGTTCTCCCCATACTGTCTCCTGCGCCGGATCACCTCTTTCCGGTCCAGACCAGCGGGCGAAGTGCCCAGACCATCTAACACCTCATCGGCAGAACACTGATACCATTCTTTCATGCCAGACGCTCCATGCTTTTTCCCTCTATATTTATGCCCACAGAAACAAAATCATGCACTTTCCCAAGCACTGGTCAACCTGCGCCTTGGTAAAAATTTTGTTTACTGACTTTTCCTATAAACCTTAAAAGCCAGCATACCCCTTTCGGTACACTGGCTTTTCTTTCTAGGCATTACGCTTACCTGTTCTAATCCTGCAACATCTACTTGCTACTCGGCTTTCTCCATTCCAATATAGCCCTCAACCAACAATAATGTCTGCTTCAATCCCTCCACATGGGTTCTCTCCGTACCATGGGACGCATGCACGCCCTGTCCGATCAGCGCACCACGGATGTTATTGCCGCCCTTTAATGCTGCGCCCACGTCAGAACCATAGTGTGGGAACACATCCACCACATATCCCAAATTCCGCTCTTTTGCAACCTGGATCAGCTTATTGGTCATGTCATAATCATACGGAACGCCGCCGTCTTTGGCACAGATGCTGACCTGGAACTCATTTCCCGCCAGATCATCGCCGACACAGCCCATATCCACGGCCAGCAGTTCTTCCACATCCTCTGGAACCCAGCTTGCGCCGAAGCCTACCTCCTCGAAATTGCTGATCAGCAGCTTCACAGTCATTTCCGGCACAAATTTCTGCTCTGCCATATCCTTCAACACGCCCATCAGCACCGCCACAGAAGCCTTGTCATCCAGATGGCGGGATTTGATAAATCCGCTTTCCGTGTATACAAACATCGGATCAAAGCTGATGAAATCTCCGGTTCCGATCTCCAGCTTCGCCACGTCCTCGGCATTGTGAACCACCTCGTCCAGGCGCACTTCCATATTTTTCTCCTTGCGCTCTAAGGTTCTGGCGTCATCCTGCACATGGACGGACGGAGATTTTGTCAAAATGGTTCCGGTGTAAGTCTTTCCGGTTCTGGTATGGACCTTGCAGTACATGCCCTCGATGCTCTCCATGGTAAATCCGCCCACGGAGATCAGCTTTAATTTTCCCTCAGAAGTGACGGAACGCACCATGGCACCTAAGGTATCCACATGAGCAGAAATTCCCAGACAATGCTCCGTTTTACCAGGAACTGTAATGATCAGGCCACCCTTCCGGCTGTACTCTGCCTCATAGCCAAAGCCCTTGGCCTCCTCTTCCACCACCTTCATAACCTCTTTCGTATATCCGCTTGGGCTTGGGATATTGACGATCTTCTCTAAAAATGAAACTACATAATTCATATCCATGGTTTCTTCCTCCTACTTCAACTGAAAATATAATAAAATCATAAATAAATCTTCTTTTCTGGTCAAATCCAGTCCTGTCAGGGTCATCAACTGTTCCAGACGGTTCCGGATCGTGTTGTGATGAACCCCCAGGCTTCTGGCCGCCTCCCTAGTGTTAAACCCGGCTTCCAGATATGCCCGGACTGCGCTCTCCAGCTTCTCCCTATTTTCTGTCTCCAGCTGTTCCACCGACCAGAAATACTCTTCCAGAAGTTCCTGAAAAAACTGGGAAAATCCCGGATTAGCCAGACAAACCTCCGCTCCCAGATCGTGAAGCTGCACCGGCCAGTTCAAATCTGTCCGGTCCCTCACCCGGCTCCACACCTGCAAAAGTTCCCGGTGGCGTTCCTCCAGCCCGGCCCAGCCATCACCACACCGGCCCACTGCCGCTCTCGCCTCCAAATCTGGAAAATATCCCTGGATGGTCTTTAAAATCCCCGAAGCCGTCTTCCGACTATAACTCAGCCGTTCCGGCGGTGTGAGATTCCGTTCCACCGGGATCAACAAATGGATCTGTCCGTCCGTATCCGTAAAGCCGTGAACACGCCATTTCTGGAGAAGCTGCTCTAACAGGCGGATCACCACCGGGTTGTAGACGGAAATCCGCTCTTCCTGATGTCCCGCAAACGCTGCCACCATAGGAATATGGACATCCTCTTTCCCGATGGACACGCCGTAAGAAGCCATTTTCGCCTCCTCCGGCACCTTTTCCAGGAAAATCTTCTGTAGCATCAGGCTTTTCTGCAGCATCTGGTTCTTCTCCATGGCCCGCCGATTCTGCATGGAATCGCTGATCAGCACCAGGGAATACACCAGGTAGTTGTACTGGTTTAGATCCGCCGGTTCCGGGCTGTCCCACAAGATCAGATACTGGTATTCCTGAAGCTGCAGTTCCACTGCCAGAAATCCCTGTTTCTTCCGGTCCGGCCGGAAATAATGCACTTTCCCGCCGGTTTTCTCTTTTCCCCGCTCCTGCAGAATCGCAAGCCACTGCTCCACCGGCCCGTATTCCGGCTCATAATCCGCAGGATAACACAGGAATTCCTTCGTGTTCCGGTTCACCAGAGTCAACGGCTTCTGCAACAGTTCTCCGGCCCGGCTGATGAAGTCGTAGATGGTCTGGGAATGCTGCATGTTGTAGATCAGCTGGTCATAGTCCTGATACAGCCGCCCGTCCTCCGCATTCATGGCGGAAATATTCAGAATTAATGGCAGAATCAGCTCATGCCAGGAGTATTTATTAGGAATAAAAAAGATCGGCAGCTTGTACTCATCCGCCATCTGCCGCACTTCCTCCGGCAGCGACTGGATATACCGGAACATCTTGATGCCGATCCCCGCCGCGTTGTGCTCATGGAGCTGACGGATCATAGTCATCATCCGGTCGGTCTGAAGGGAAAATACATAGCCTGTGGTCAGAATAAATTCATGCTCCTTCACAAAATCTATCGAATCTGGAGCTTCCAGAACGCCCACGTACCGGACCGGATTGTCCAAGCCGTCTTTTCCCGCAATCACCTGCAGTTCCTGGAACGCCTGGGTATTTAACATATCCCGCAAGGTGTATGCCATCGCCTCACCTCCTTATATCCGCGCCTGCTCACCCATTGTGTAAACAGTGCTTATATGTCCAATCATATAACTAATATGTGCGTTTGGTCAATGACTTTTCTTCATTTTCTTAATAGAATAACAATATCAAGAAAACGCAAGAAGGGGGTAAAATTTTTATGAAACCATCCAAAACTGAGCTGGATATTTTAGCAGCGAAAATCCGCAAAACCGCACTTTACAGTTTCCGTCATTTAGGCTTCGGACATCTGGGCGGAAGTCTTTCCATTTCCGATGCCCTGGCTGTTCTGTACGGATCTGTTATGAATATCGATCCAAAGAACCCACAGAAAGAAGACCGTGACTACTTAGTTTACAGCAAAGGCCACTCCGGCCCAGGTCTTTATGCCGCTTTGGCAGTCAAAGGCTATTTCCCAATGGAAGAGCTGGAGACCATGAACCTTCCGGGAACCAACATCCCAAGCCATTGCAACCGTCTGTTAACTCCAGGCGTGGATATGACCACCGGTTCTTTAGGACAGGGCGTGTCACTGGCTGTTGGTATGGCACTGGGCAGCAAGGTCCAGAACAAGCCAAACCGGGTATACCTGATCACCGGCGACGGCGAATGCCAGGAGGGCCAGGTATGGGAGGCTGCCATGTTCGCGTCCCAGCATAAACTGGACAATCTGACCATGTTCGTGGATTTTAATAAGAAGCAGTTGGACGGCTATCTGGACGATATCTGTTCCTTAGGCGACCTGAAGGCGAAATTCGAGGCATTTGGCTGGAATGTTTACGACATCGACGGCCACAACACCGACGCCATCTACTACTCCATCATGGCTGGCCAGCAGGTAAAAGACAAACCAACCGTAATCATTTTAAATACCATCAAAGCAAAAGACTGCACATTTGCGGAACATGTATTCTATAACCATCACATGACCTTCACCACCGAGCAGGTCGATGAGGGCATCAAGTTCCTGGATGACAAGATCCAGGCTCTGGAGAAGCAGTTAAAAAAGGAAAAAAGTGCAAAGGAGGCCGTATTATGAGTATCATCATCGCAAAGGAACATGAGCCAGAGAAAAAGGCCATGAGAGACG
Source organism: uncultured Lachnospiraceae bacterium (assembly GCA_934418055.1). GTDB lineage: Bacteria > Bacillota > Clostridia > Lachnospirales > Lachnospiraceae > UBA3402. Next base: position 3,484 of record CAKRWX010000025.1, on the reverse strand, counting down.
TTTACGCACAGACCCTGATGGATCTGGCAGAAAATGACCCAAGAATCGTCATTCTGGACGCAGATCTGATGAACTCCATCGGAACCGTGCCATTTGCCAAGAAATACCCGGAGCGCACCTTCAACTGCGGCATCGAGGAGGCCAACATGATCGGAACCGCTGCTGGTATGTCTGCCACCGGACTAATTCCATTTACCCACACTTTCTCCTGCTTCGCGTCCCGCCGTGTGGCTGACCAGATCTTCATGTCCTGCGCTTACGCAGAATTAAATGTGAAAATGATCGCCAGCGACCCTGGTATCACTGCTGCCTACAACGGCGGAACCCATATGGCTCTGGAGGACATGGGCATTATCCGTTCTATTCCAAATATCACGTTAGTGGAGCCAGTAGACGGCGTGATGTTTGCAGACATTCTCCGCCAGGCTGCTGCTATGAAAGGCAATTTCTACATCCGTCTCTTGAGAAAAATAGCAGTGAAGATCTATGAAGAGGGCTCTACCTTCGAGATCGGCAAGGCCATCACCCTGCGTGAAGGTACCGACGTGACCATTTTCGCCAGCGGTATCTGCGTGGCAGACGCATTGACTGCAGCTGATATCTTAGCGGCACAGGGCGTCAGCGCACAGGTTGTAAATATTTTCACGATCAAACCAATCGATGTGGAAGGCATCACTGCTGCTGTTTCCAAGACCGGCGCAGCGGTAACTGCAGAAAACCACAACATCATCGGCGGCTTAGGAAGCGCTGTCTCCGAGGTTCTGTGTGAGAACTGCCCGGCTCCGTTAGAGCGGATCGGCGTTCATGATACCTTCGGCGAGGTCGGCGATGTTGGTTACTTAAAGAAACGGTTCCAGATGACACCAGATGACATGGTACGAGCCGCTTTAAGAGCGATCAACCGCAAAAATCATTAGATTTTTCTTGACCGGCTTTATTGCCGGGAATAAAATAAGCACAACCTGTAACTGTGAAGGTACTGAACAGTTACCACAAATTTTTGAACGAGGAGGATTTTCACTATGCAGGAACTTATGCTCCGTCCTACGATTTACCGTTTTCAGACCTGTCAGGAATTCGTTGATCAGTATCATATCGGCGAAGGCGACTTAATCCTGACCAATCAATTTATCTATGAGCCATTTTTCGCATCCATGAATTTAGGCTGCGATGTCCTTTACCAGGAGAAATATGGCGCTGGCGAGCCAACTGACGTGATGGCAGAGGCCATTGCCAGAGATATGAATCCAAATGCAAAGCGTATCATCGCCATCGGCGGCGGTACCATCATCGATATTGCTAAGATCCTGGCTTTAGACTCCATTCTCCCAATCGAAGATTTATACGATGGAAAGCTTCCGATCAAACGGACCAAAGAGCTGGTATTAGTTCCTACAACCTGCGGTACGGGAAGTGAAGTGACCAACATCGCCATCCTGGCACTGACCAGACGTCATACTAAGAAGGGACTTGCCAATGACTGCATGTATGCAGACAGCGCCGTTCTGGTTCCAGAGCTGTTAAAGGGACTGCCTTTCAAATTCTTTGCCACCAGCTCCATTGACGCCCTGATCCACGCCATGGAGTCCAGCCTTTCTCCGAAGGGCAACGCTACGCTACGCCTCTTTGGCTACAAAGCCATTTCCATGATCTTAAATGGCTACAAAGAGATCGCTGCCAGAGGCCCGGAAGCCCGCATGGACTATTTAGAGGACTTCCTTCTTGCCAGCAACTACGCAGGTATTTCTTTTGGAAATGCAGGCTGCGCAGCCGTTCACGCTTTAAGCTATCCGTTAGGCGCTACCTACCATGTTCCACACGGTGAGGCAAACTACGCGATGCTGACAGGTGTTATGAACAAATACATGGAGTTAAAATCTGACGGCAAGATTGCGGATTTAAACCAGCATATCGCAGGAATCTTAGGCTGCGATACCAGAGAAGTGTATGAAAAGCTGGAAGAACTGTTAAATGTCCTGCTTCCAAAGAAAGCGCTCCATGAGTATGGCGTCAGGGAAGAGGAATTAGAAACCTTTACCGACTCTGTTATGACCGAGCAGGGCCGTCTGATGGCCAATAACTTTGTTCCGTTATCCAGGGAACAGGTGCTTGAGATTTACCGGAAATTATATTAGAATAGGGCTAGCGACAAATTCATTTTCTTAAGGAGGTTTTTTTGTCATGAGATTTTTTATTGATACAGCAAATGTAGATGAGATCAGACAGGCGAACGATATGGGCATTATCTGTGGTGTCACTACCAACCCATCTCTGATCGCAAAGGAAGGCCGTGATTTCAAAGAAGTCATCAAAGAGATCACTTCTATCGTTGACGGACCGATCAGCGGTGAAGTAAAGGCTACTACCACCCAGGCTGAAGACATGGTAAAGGAAGGTCGGGAGATCGCAGCCATCCATCCAAATATGGTTGTAAAGATCCCGATGACTCCTGAAGGCTTAAAGGCAGTAAAGATCTTAACTGCTGAGGGCATCAAAACCAACGTAACACTGGTATTTTCTGCCGGACAGGCATTACTTGCAGCACGGGCCGGCGCGACTTATGTATCCCCATTCCTGGGTCGTCTGGATGATATCTCCATGCCAGGTATCGACCTGATCAACGACATCATGGAGATCTATCAGATGCATGACATCCAGACCCAGATCATCGCAGCCAGCGTCCGTAACCCGATCCATGTCGTAGACTGTGCAAAGGCAGGCGCTGACATCGCAACCGTTCCATTTAAGGTTCTGATGCAGATGACCAAACATCCATTAACTGACGCAGGCATTGAAAAATTTAAAGAAGATTATAGAAAAGTATTTGGAGATTAATCATACATGGAAAAAATTACCAGCTTTACCATTGATCACTTAAAGCTTCTTCCCGGTCTTTATGTATCCAGAAAGGATCATGCGGGAGATTCGGTGATCACCACCTTCGATATCCGCATGACACGGCCTAATTATGAGCCGGTGATGAATACAGCTGAAATACATACCATTGAGCACTTAGGCGCTACCTATCTGCGTAACCATCCGACTATGAAGGATCATGTCCTTTACTTTGGCCCGATGGGATGCCGGACAGGATTCTATCTGCTTCTGGCTGGAGATTATGAGTCCAAGGACATCATCCCGCTGATGAAAGGCATGTTTACCTTTATCCGGGATTTTGAGGGAGAAGTTCCTGGCGCTGCAGCAAAGGACTGCGGCAACTACCTGGATATGAACCTGAATATGGCAAAATATCTGGCGAAGAAGTATGTGGATGAAGTGCTGGATCATATCAGTGAAGAAAGATTGGTGTATCCGGAATAGGTTGTTTAAATGATTGGCTGATCCGTCCGGAGTCCGCCACGCCTCATGACCGTCGGGTGCACTTGCGTTCGGGGAAAAACGCAGCGGTACGTAAGTGTGTAAAATACGTGCGCTAAGTACCGGCGATTTTCCACGGCCCGGCTTGCCATGAGGGGTGGTGGAC
>CAKRWX010000024.1 GCA_934418055.1 uncultured Lachnospiraceae bacterium | reverse complement strand
GATTGGAGTGCAGATACGTGACCATAGTAGGCGGCAGCGGTTTTTCCAGTGGAAGAGGCAGGTATTTGTCTGCAATTCCACCAGCATAAGGCCGTGGCAGCAGAAAGGCGATCTTTCCGGCGCTGAGAGCAGGATAGTGGTTGGTTAAGGATGGCGTTGGAATCAGGTCGCTGCTGTTTAAAGCGGGAAGCAGTTCTTTTACATGGCGGATCCACAACTCATCACTGACTCCATAATAGAAAATCTGGCCTTTCAGATCATCCACCGTCAGCTCTGTTTTTTCATAAAGCGGATGATGTTTGCTGATGGCGGCATAGCACTGGCCCTGGAATAGATATAAGGAATCAATCTGGGGCGTCCGGACAGATTCTGGCAGCAGTCCGATGACACAGTTGACTCCGCCGGAAAGCTCCTCCAGTACTTTTTCTCCGCCGTCTGTCTCCCGGATCTCAATCTGATACTGGGAAAATTCGTCTACCAGATGGGTGACCAGGGTGTGATAGAGTGGATCAAATGCAGTCATGACCCTTGGACATCCGATCACCAGCTTTTTCGGGGATTCCCGGTAGGGACTGACGCTGTTGATGGCGGCTAAGTAGGCGGAGCGGAAACTGCGGGCTGGGATTAAAAATGCCTCTCCGGCGGAAGTTAACTGCACGCCGGAAGCCGTCCGGGAAAATAATTTCACCTCCAGTTCCTTCTCTAAAGTGGAGATCTGATAGGTGATGGCTGGCTGGGTCAAAAATAATTTCTTGGCAGCCTGGGAAAAACTTCGTTCTTCTGCGGCAGCTAAAAAACAGGTGATCTGGTGTTCGTTCATAAAAATCTCCGTTCTGCGAAAATCTCGTTTTCTCCAGTATAGCATAAAATTTCTCAGATATAAAACATTTTTATATCCACATCAGTTTCTTTGAATTCTCAAAAACCTCAAAACCCGTTATAATAAAGAAAATTGATAAAAAAATATCATACTACATAGCATCAAGGGAGGAACATGGATTTATGCGTAAGAAAAAATTAATGGCATTATCCTTATGTGTGGCAATGACTGCTAGTTTGTGCGCATGCGGAAACAGTACAACCACCACAGAAACCACAAAAGCAGAAGAGACTACTGGTGAGACAACCGCAGAAGCAGCAGGTGAGACCAGCGCGGCAGCAGGCGAAGCAACAGACGGAACCTACACTGCAACGGAAAAAGGTTTTGGCGGCGATGTGACTGTTACCATCACCGTAGAGAATGGTGAGCTGACCAAAGTTGACATTCAGGGCGCCAATGAGACAGCCAACGTAGGCGGTGCAGCAATGCCAGAACTTCAGGCAGCGATGGAGAGTGCAAAATCTCCAGAGGTAGACAGCGTTTCTGGCGCAACTGTTACCAGCGAGGCAGTGAAGAAAGCTGCTTTATCCTGTTTTGAGCAGGCTGGTCTTTCCTATGACCAGAAAGAGGTTGCAAAGGGCGAGGACGTGACTGCAGACGCAGACGTGTTAGTCATCGGTCTTGGCGCTTCTGGAACCATGGCAGCCATCGGCGCAGCAGAGAACGGCGCAACCGTCATCGGCGTGGAGGCAACCGACACCATCGGTGGTATGGGAAATGCCGCTCAGGGTATGTTCGCCATTGGAACGGACGAGCAGAAAGAGCGTTATGGCGAAGACCTTCCAACAGACGAGGAGTATTGGTTCAACAAGATCATGGAAGAGAACCGTTATCTTGGCAATGGCGCGTTAGTCAGCGAGTATGTCAACGAGTCCGCCAACACCGTTCAGTATTTACAGGACAAAGGTGTTAATGTCTATCTGTCTGACCAGCCTCAGATGATCGGTCATTTCGATACCATGGTTGAGTATCACCGCTGGAACAACGCAGAGCCATTCAAATATCTGACCCAGGCTATGGAGGATGCAGGTGTTGATATCCATATGAATACTACCGCACAGTCCCTTCTCACTGACAGCGAGGGCAATGTGACTGGCGCTGTCTGCACACAGGAAGATGGAAGCACACTGACTGTCAATGCAAAAGCAGTTATCGTGGCAACCGGAAGTTTTGCAGGCAATGAGGAGCTGATGAGAAAGGCTCTTGGCAATGCTTATGACAACTGCATGGTGATCAAAGGAGCAGATCTTCCTGGCCTTGATATGATGTGGAACGTAGGCGCAGCAGAGGGTGATATGCTTCCAATGAGCCACGGCGTTACCGCAAGTGCAAACCTGGAAGTGGCAGACCAGTTGACCTTAAATACACCAATTCTCTGGGTAAATAACTTAGGTAACCGTTTCATGAGCGCAGATCTTCTGAAAGAGACCACCAACTTTACAACCGCAGTTGTAGGACAGGGCGGTTACGCATACACCATCGTAGATCAGAAGACTGTTGATCGTTGGACCGATACCACCAAAGAGAACACCGGCACATGGGTACATTACTGGGATCGTTTCGGCATCGTAGATGCAGACGGCAAGCCAACCATTTACCATGCACCAGTGGACAAAGAGACATTTGAGAAAGATTTTGAGACTCTGACCGAGGCTGGTGAGGGCATCGTGGCAAATACACTGGAAGAGGCTGCTGAGTTCATCGGCTGTGATCCGGAGACTTTAAAGACAACCGTAGAGAACTACAACAAGGCAGTTGAGACTGGCGTAGATGAGGAGTTCCATACGGAGAAAGATGATCTGGTTTACTCCGTAGAAGAGGGACCGTTCTATGTAACCAAAGGCCATGCAGGCGTATTAGTAGCCTTAGGCGGTGTCAATGTAACTCCAGATCTGGAAGTTCTGGACAATGACAACCACATCATCAAAGGTCTGTACGCAGTCGGAAATAACTGCAGCGGCGTCAGCGAGGGCGTTTACTCCACCATCGAAGGAGTTGGTCTTGGATTTGCACTGACATCCGGACGTCTGGCTGGTGCTACTTCCGCAGAGTATGCAGCATCTGTAAAATAAAAATGGTGCAGTCAGGCACGTGAGAGAGGCTGGAAACAGGGTGAAAACTGTTTCCGGCCTCATTTCGTTTATTATTTCGCCCATTTTTCCTTCAGAAAACTATACGGAATGGCATTTTTATGGTATAATTACTAGTACGTGTGTAATAACCGATCATGAAGGCTTTCATAGGCCAGCTGATTTACGAGAGGGTAACATGGTTATATACGTGCAAAAATAACAGGAGGTAATCAGTTATGGGATATACAAAGACGACATTTGATCATACCGCAGATGGAACAGAAGTTTACCGTTATACACTGACCAATGAGCAGGGTGCAAGCGCTTCCTTTACGAATTTTGGTGCCATCTGGCTGACCATGTCCGTTCCGGATAAAGACGGTCAGTTTGATGATGTGATCTTAGGATATGACTCTGTAGACAGCATTCAGACACAGCCTGGACATCCAGGTGAGCCGGTGGGACGTAATGCGAACCGGATCGGCGGAGCGAAGTTCACACTGAATGGCGTTACCTATGAACTGGCTAAGAATTCTGCTGAGGTGAATAACCTGCACAGCGGCCCGGATTTTTACCGTGACCGGATCTGGGATGCAGAAGTGGAAGAGACGGAACTGGGAACGACCATTATTTTTGGTCTGCACAGCCCGGACGGTGACCAGGGATATCCTGGCAATGCGGACATCACCGTTTCTTATACCCTGACACCAGACAACTGCTTAAAGCTGGATTATCATATGGTAAGCGATGCAGATACCATCGCTAACTTTACCAACCATGTATATTTTAACCTGGGTGGATACAAGTCCGGAAGCGTTCTGGATCAGAAAGTCTGGATGGACGCAGATTATTTCACAGCAACAGATGTGAATTCCATTCCGACTGGCGAACTGGTGGCAGTAAAAGGAACTCCTATGGATTTCACTGAGATGAAACCAATCGGACGCGATATCCAGGAAGATTATCAGGCATTAAAATATGGCAATGGTTACGACCACAACTGGGCGCTGAACCATCCAGCAGGAGAGCTTTCTTTGTCAGCCAAGGCAGAGGATGAGAAGACTGGCCGTACCATGGAGGTTTATACAGATCTTCCGGGTGTTCAGTTCTACACTGCCAACTCTTTAAAGAGTGAGCGTGGCAAAAATCATGCGGTTTATACTCCAAGATGCGGTTATTGCTTTGAGACCCAGTATTTCCCGGACGCCATCAATAAGCCGGAATTTGCTTCTCCAGTGTTAAAGGCAGGAGAAGAATATAAGACAACAACCATTTATAAGTTTGGTGTGAAATGACGAAGTCCTTATACATAGCGGAGAAGCCCAGTGTGGCTCAGGAATTCGCCAAGGCACTGAAGAAAAACTGGCGGCGGGGCGATGGTTACCAGGAAGCAGATGACGCCATTGTGACCTGGTGCGTGGGACATCTGGTGACTATGAGTTATCCAGAAGCCTATGATCCGGCGCTAAAACGCTGGAGTCTGCAGACCCTTCCGTTTTTACCAAAAGAGTTTAAATACCAGGTCATTGACAGTGTTTCCAAACAGTTCCAGATCGTAAGCGGATTGCTGAACCGGCCCGATGTGGATACTATCTATATCTGCACCGACTCTGGACGGGAAGGAGAGTACATTTACCGTTTGGTGGACCAGATGGCAGGTGTGAAGGGAAAGATGCGGAAGCGTGTCTGGATCGATTCCCAGACGGAAGAGGAGATCCTGCGAGGCATCCGGGAAGCGAAGGACTGGAGTGAATATGATAATTTATCCGCTTCCGCCTATCTCCGGGCTAAGGAAGATTATCTCATGGGAATTAATTTTTCCAGACTGCTTACACTAAAGTATGGCAACACGGTAGCCAATTATCTGAAGAAAGACCGGACGGTGGTTTCTGTGGGCCGTGTCATGACCTGTGTCCTTGGCATGGTAGTCCGCAGGGAACGGGAGATCCGAGATTTTGTAAAGACGCCATTTTACCGGGTAATCGGAACCTTCGAGCACCAGGGCATGACTTTCGATGGAGAGTGGAAGAGCGTTCCAGGTTCCAAGTATTTTGAAACTCCGTTTCTCTATAAGGAAAATGGTTTCAAAGAGAAAAAGACAGCGGAACAGCTGATTGCGGAGCTTTCTGCAGAACCTCCGGTGACAGCAGTGGTGGCATCCGCAGAGCGGAAGAAGGAGACCAAGAATCCTCCTCTTTTATACAACTTAGCAGAGCTTCAGAATGACTGTTCCAAGATGTTTAAGATCAGCCCGGATGAGACCCTGCGGGTGGTACAGGAACTTTACGAGAAGAAGCTGGTGACTTATCCAAGAACCGATGCCAGAGTGCTTTCCACAGCAGTTTCCAAAGAAATTTATAAAAATATCAGCGGGTTAAAGGGCTTTGGACCTTTGGGTGCTTTTGCAGAAGAGGTTCTGCAGATGGGAAGCTATAAGGGCATTGCCAAGACCCGTTATGTCAATGATAAGCAGATCACCGACCATTACGCCATTGTTCCGACGGGACAGGGACTGGGGGTTCTTCGGAGTTTGAATCCATTGTCCGCCAAGGTTTATGAAGTGATCGGCAGACGATTCTTAAGTATTTTTTATCCGGCAGCCGTTTATCAGAAAACAGCGCTGGATCTGGCCCGTGGGAATGAACATTTCTTTGCTAATTTCAAGGTGCTGACGGAGCAGGGCTATTTAAAAGTAGCAGATGTGTCCGGCGGCAAGAAGAAGTCCCAGGAAGAAGGAGAAGATTCCGAGCGGAACCAGAAAGATCTGGAAAATCCGGAATTTTTGAAGATGTTAGCTTCCTTAAAGAAGGGAATCCAGTTAGATATCCGGGAATTTAATATCAAAGAGGGCGAGACATCGCCGCCCAAACGTTATACTTCCGGTTCGATGATTCTTGCCATGGAGAATGCAGGGCAGCTGATCGAGGATGAGGAGCTGCGTGCCCAAATCAAGGGCAGTGGAATAGGCACCAGTGCTACCAGGGCGGAGATCCTGAAAAAACTGGTGAATATCCAGTATCTGATGTTAAATGCCAAAACCCAGGTGATCACGCCGACACTGCTTGGCGAACTAATTTTTGAGGTGGTGAACGCCTCCATCCGTCAGCTTTTGAATCCGGATCTGACGGCAAGCTGGGAAAAGGGACTGACCTACGTGGCAGAGGGAAGTATTACTTCCGATGAATATATGACCAAATTAGAGAATTTCGTAGCGGGACGAACCATGAATGTACTGCGGCTGAACAATCAGTTCCAGCTTCGTGGCAGTTTCGATGCCGCTGCGGTAAATTATAATAAGCCTCAGGCAAACCAAAAGCAGGCCAGTGGCAGAAAGAAGGAAAACAGACAATGAATAAAGAGCAGATGACAATCAAAGCATTATTTGACACAACCAAAACTCAGGCAGGCAGACGCATGAGCAAGTACACCTATCCATGGGAAGTTCTTCCACACATTGGCGAGATGGCAGAAGCAATCGGCAAGAGACTTCCACAGGACGAGTACAATCATTTAGGAAAGAACATCTGGATCCATAAATCCGTTAACGTACCTCCGACAGTTGCATTAAGAGGACCGGCTGTCATCGGACCTAAGACAGAGATCCGCAACGGCGCATTTATTCGCGGCAACGTAATCGTTGGTGAGGGCGCTGTGATCGGTAACTCCGCAGAGTTAAAAAATGTCATCTTATTTGACGGCGTTCAGGTTCCACATTTTAACTATGTTGGCGATTCCATCCTTGGCTACAAGGCTCATATGGGCGCTGGCGCTGTAACTTCTAACGTAAAGGCTGACAAAGAGCTGGTTAAGATCCACGCAGAAGACGGCGACATCGAGACTGAGTTAAAGAAAGTTGGCGCATTCATCGGTGATGAGGGCGAAATCGGCTGCAACAGCGTGCTGAACCCAGGAACCGTCATTGGTAAGAAATCCAACGTTTATCCATTAAGCAGTGTCAGAGGATGCGTAAATGCTAACTCTATTTACAAAAAAGAAGGCGTGATTGTAGAGAAAGAAGAGCGCTAATCTGCTTGTTGGGATCATTGCCTGGAAAGCCGGGGATACGGCTGGAAAAGCGATGGACGAGTGAGAGTGAAATCGTATAGTAATAGAAAACAGAGTCGACTGTATGTGGGAATTTCTTCCTGGCAGTTGGCTCTGTTTTTTGTTTCATAAGAAATATGTTGCTAAAGAGACCCGCCGCAGGCGGAGAATCCTGCAAACGTGATCCTTTTTAGGTTGTGTTTAATTATCCAGAATATTTCCATCAATGGAAATGGTCACAACCTGCCACGGAATAAACTTTCCGCTGGCCTGGAGCGCCCGTTTGGCTGCATTTTCCAGTCCACCGCAGCATGGAACTTCCATACGGACGATGGTAACACTCTTGATGTTATTTCTGGCAATGATCTCGGTCAGTTTATCTGCGTAGTCCACAGAATCCAGCTTTGGACAACCAATCAATGTGATCCGGTTACGGATAAACTCCTGATGGAAGTTGGCATAGGCGTAAGCGGTGCAGTCAGCAGCGATCAACAGGTTGGCGTTGTCAAAATACGGTGCCTGGGTCGGAGCCAGCTTGATCTGTACCGGCCACTGGGATAACTGGCTCTGCAGTGGGGCAGAGACGTGAGCGTTTTCAGAAGCATTGCGTGCAGATCCGTCAGCGGAAGTGTTGTCTGTATGTGGTTTTAACTGTCTGGACATACTTCCAGGACATCCGCCGTGGTGAACTGGTGCCTGACCCTTTGGCGCGAATGCGGCCATGGCTTCTTTAGCTGCTTTGGCCGTAAGAACAGCAGCCTCATCATAAGCAGGGGCCTCCCGCTCCTCAAAAGAAATGGCGTCCATAGGACAAGCTGGCAGACAGTCGCCAAAGCCGTCGCAGTAGTGCTCGCGGGTCAGAACCGCTTTTCCGTCGATGATGTCAATAGCGCCCTCGTGGCAGGCAGTTGCGCAGGCCCCGCAGCCGTTGCATTTGTCCTGGTCTATTTTAATAATTTTTCTGATCATGTGAATACTCCTTTATAGTGGTTACATAAAATTCGGGTTCATACCAAGTATACGGCATGAACCCGAAAAAGAATGTTGTTAAAACAACGGAAATAAATTATTTTGTACCGAAGATACGGTCGCCTGCATCGCCAAGACCTGGGCAGATGTAAGCATTTTCGTTCAGGCAGCGATCCAGGTGTCCAACATAGATCTGAACGTCTGGATGAGCTTTGTGAAGCCGCTCAAGACCTTCTGGAGCAGCGATGATACACATAAACTTGATGGTCTTGCCGCCGTGCTGTTTGATGAAATCAATGGCAGCCACTGCGGAACCGCCGGTTGCTAACATCGGGTCGGTGACAACGATGGTTCTCTGGTCGATTGGATCTGGCAGTTTGCAGTAGTATTCGTGAGGCTCATGAGTGGTTTCGTCACGGTACAGACCGATATGACCAACTTTTGCAGATGGAACCAGAGCCAGAATACCATTGACCATGCCAAGACCAGCACGCAGGATCGGAACAATCGCCATCTTTTTACCTGCGATCATTGGAGTCATGCAGGTCTCGATTGGAGTCTCAACTTCCACATCCTTTAACGGCAGATCCCGCAGCGCTTCAAAGCCCATTAACATGGCGATCTCTTCGATCAGGGAACGGAACTCATTGGTACCGGTCTTCTTGTTGCGGAGAATCGAGATTTTGTGCTGGATCAGCGGGTGGGTTAAAACGGTTACGTTTTCCATAGTATATTTTCCTTTCGTGATAAAAATATTAATTTTATTTTCCATCCATAGGATATGCCACAATGGCATAATCTCCCAGGGCGTGTGGAACCGGAATTGAAAAATACAGGGTGCTGTTGCTTAAATAGCTGAAGGATTCCGGGAAAATGGAGGCGTCCTCAGTTTTCGATGGAAAATCAGCCTTGTTCAAGAGATCGGTAAAATAATCGATACTCTGATCAGAACGGTAATCCCGGAGAGAAGATGTCAGCTTCGGGTCCGCGTCAACGAAACACACATCATCGGACATTAAGTAGCCTGCCATGGTGTAGGCGTCGGAGTAATCATTGATTCCTAAAGATTTTACCTGGTTTAAATCCACGGTGTTGGCGTAGAAAATCTGTACCGGATAAGCTCCTTGTTTGACGTAGTATTCTCCCTGGTATACAACAGTGATGCGGCTGGTATCCAGAGAGACAACCTTGCAGTCGATTGTCAGATAATCCATATTTTTCAGATCCAGGGAATCACAGATGGAAATAGCGTTCTCATAAAGCAGATCGTTGACCTGATTCTGTTTTGCTTCATCCTTCATATGGGCTACCACTGGATAAGAGATGGAACCGGTTGGAAAATCCTTTGGATGATAGGTTTCTATCTTGGTAGAACCGGAAACACCAGCAGATGCATTGGCTGCCTGGGTTGTTTCTTCGGCTTCTGTGGAGACTTCCGTCTCCGCTGCTGTGGTTTCAGGAGCCATGGTCTCCGCAGCTGTTGTATGGGTGCTGGTTAAATCCATTTTTTCCTGACTCTTTTTGCGGCAGCCTCCGGTTGCCATGACGCTGGCGGCCAGAAGAAAGAGCAGTAACGTTTTCTTTCGCATGCAGTTCCTCCTTTGAAATCATGTAAAATTACAAACAATTTTATTATACTATAAATAAAGTGCTTTTGAAATCTTTATTTTTAAGTTATAATATAAATATTGTTTTAAAATATTCTTAAGGGGAAAAAGGAGAGGGGATATGGAACAAGTAACAATGGAGAAAAAGCAGATCCGGCAGAGAAATTCCGGATTTCTGGCGTTTTTTATCAGCGGAATCTGCGTCATCAGCAGCGGAATCATCGTCAGTCTGCTGCAGGAGATGTACGGATTTGAATATGGAATGACAGGAACGTTACTGTCATTGATGAGTATCGGCAATCTGATTTCTGGTTTTGTGACAGGAATTCTGCCTGGAAAGATCGGAACCAGAAAGACCGTGGCGATTCTGACTTCCGGTTACGCCATTGGTTATCTGTGCATGGGATTAAGCGGTCTGATGGTGCTTCTGATGCTGTCATTCTTCCTGCTGGGAATCGCAAAGGGATGTACCTTAAATACCTGTACGATTCTGGTTGGGGACAACAGCGCAAACCGCACCAAGGGCATGAACATTATGCACAGCTGTTATGCGACCGGCGCTTTATTGTGCCCGTTTTTTGTGGCATTTGCGGCGAAAAAAGGAACTCTGGTGCCATTATTTATTCTGGCGGCAGCAGGACTGGTGATGTGGCTGATCTTCATGTCAGCGCCGATGGAAGGAAAAGGAAAAACAAAAGAGAAGACTACGGACTGGAGCTTTTTAAAGAGTAAGAAATTCTGGCTTTTAACGGGACTGTTATTCTGCCAGAATGCAGCAGAATTCAGTGTCAATGGCTGGATGGTTACATATTTTAAGGACAGCGGTATCATTTCCGGTATGTTAAGTACTTACACCGTGACGGTGATGTGGACAGCAACGCTGATCGCCAGAATGCTGATTGCCTTCGTATTCCCGATCAAAAATGCTTATTCTGCTATGATCAAGATGGGGGCAGGCTGTATCGTGTTCTATCTTGGAATGATGATGGCAGGCAGCCAGATCCCGGCAATCCTGTTGTTATTTGCTTTTGCTTTTGCCATGGCAGGTATGAACCCAACCGCTGTAGCCAGCGCCGGCAAGATGACCAGTGCCACCAGCATCGGCGTCATGCTTCCAGCTGCCAGCAGCGGAGCCATCATCATGCCCTGGGTTACCGGAATCATTTCTCAGTACGCGGGCTTGAGCGTAGGCATGGCTTCCAATATTGTGCCTTGCGTGGGACTTTTGGTGTTCGCGGTGTTGGTGAAGAGAGTTAGCGGGGAAGAATAGAATATAATTTTATAGAAAAAGCCGATGTGACTGGAGAGAAGTTCCAGAATCCATCGGCTTTTTTGTTTACAAAAAGAAAAAGCCTTAAAAATAACATATACAATGTTACTCTTAAGACTTTCGCCCCTGCCAAGGAGTGCCGGCTGCGGGACTTGAACCCGCACGGTATCGCTACCAATGGATTTTGAGTCCACCTCGTCTGCCATTCCGACAAGCCGGCTCCTAAATTGTACGAAATTATCATACAACATTGATTATTTTAGCATAGGATGATGGTTTTGGCAAGTGTTTTTGTGAATATCGGTGAAATTTTTGCAGAGGGGATTCTTTCTTGAAATCCATTTGTTTCTAGTGTATGATAGAAGCACGTCAGTTAGAGAATAAGAAAGGTGGGAGACAGATGACTTGTAAAGAAGCGGAAAGCCTGGTAATTCCTTATATTCGTCATCAGCTGGATGATGATACCATGTCGGAATTTCTGGAACATATTGAGGTCTGTCCCAACTGTAAGGAAGAACTGGAAATTTATTATACAGTGGAAGCGGGTATCCGGCAGTTAGACAAGGATACCGGGCATTATAATATTAAGGGAGATATGGAGGCGGATCTTCAGGCTTCCAGACAGAGACTTCACGGAATCCATGTGCTGGATGTGGCGCGGTACGCAGCGGATACACTGATTGTGATCAGTGTGGCCATGATGCTGGTACTGCAGGCGCGGATCTGGTGGCAGTGTGGAATTTTTTGATGAGAGGAGACAGCGATGGATAAATTAGTGCTGATCGATGGACATAGCATTTTAAACCGGGCATTTTACGGAGTGCCGGATCTGACCAATTCTGAGGGACTTCACACCAATGCGGTGTACGGGTTCCTCAATATTATGTTTAAGATCTTAGAAGAAGAGAAGGCGGATCATCTGGCGGTGGCATTTGACTTAAAAGAGCCGACTTTCCGTCATAAGATGTATGACGCTTACAAGGGGACCAGAAAACCGATGCCGGAGGAGCTGCGGGAGCAGGTGCCGCTGATGAAAGAGGTACTGGCGTCCATGAACATTCCGATTATGACGCTTCCTGGGTTTGAGGCGGATGACATTTTAGGAACTCTGGCAAAGAAAAATGCGGCCAATGGGGTGGAGGTGTCCGTGGTATCTGGAGATCGGGATTTACTGCAGCTTGCAGATACCCATATCAAGATCCGGATCCCGAAGACCAGCCGCGGTGGAACGGAGATTCATGATTATTATCCGGAGGATGTGAAGCGGGAATACCAGGTGACGCCGATCGAATTTATTGATGTGAAGGCGCTGATGGGCGATGCGTCTGATAATATTCCGGGTGTGCCAAGCATCGGTGAGAAGACAGCAACCAATCTGATCGTGGCTTACGGAAGCATCGAGAATGCTTACGAGCATTTAAGTGAGATCAAGCCGCCGAGAGCCCAGAAAGCTTTGGCGGAGCATTATGATATGGCCCAGATGAGCAAGGAACTGGCCACCATCTGTATCGACTGTCCTATTGAATTTTCTTATGCAGACATGGAAGTTGGCAACCTTTACACCCAGGAAGCCTATGAATATATGAAGAGACTGGAGTTTAAGTCCATTCTGGCCCGGTTTGATGCGGATCACATGGCGGCACCGGATGTGGCGTCTCATTTCCAGATCATCCGGGATTTTGGACAGGCAGAGGAGATCTTCGCAAAAGCGGAGAAAGAGAAAAATCTGGGTATGCAGCTGGTGGTGGAACAGGGACAGATCTACGGACTGGCGCTGTGCTTTGGCGAGGAGGCAGTCTATGGCATTGCCGCAGAGGGATTTCTGACGGGACAGTATCTGGCAGATACCATGAGCCGTCTGGTGAAAACGGCGGAATCCGCCTGGGTGCTGGATCTGAAGAAACAGCTTCCTTATTTAGAGGTGGAGGACGGCAGCAGCGCCCGCGACGCCCAGGTGGCGGGATATCTGTTAAATCCATTGAAAGATACCTATGATTACGATGACCTGGCCAGAGACTATCTTGGCATGACTGTTCCTTCTAAGGCAGACCTTCTTGGCAAGCTGTTTTTAGGAAAAGAACTGGAAAATGGAAATGACAAGGCTGGTACCTGTCTCTGCTACATGGGCTACATCGCCTGGAAAGCCGCTCCGGTTCTGGAAGAGAAGTTGAAACAGGAGACCATGTGGGACCTGTTCTTGAATATGGAAATGCCGCTGATCTACAGCCTGTATCACATGGAGCGGGCTGGAATCAAGGTAGAGAAAGAGGCATTAAAAGCCTATGGCGATAAATTAAAGGTTAAGATCACTCAGCTGGAGCAGCAGATCTATGAGGAAGCAGGGGAGACCTTCAACATCAATTCTCCGAAACAGCTTGGCGAGATCTTATTTGAGAAAATGCAGCTTCCCCACGGTAAGAAGACGAAAACCGGCTATTCGACAGCGGCGGATGTGCTGGAGAAGCTGGCACCGGATTATCCGGTGGTCCACGATATTCTGGAGTACCGTCAGCTGACCAAGTTAAATTCCACTTACGCAGAGGGCTTATATGGCTTCATCCGGGAGGACGGACGGATCCACGGAACCTTCAACCAGACCATCACAGCCACCGGACGAATCAGCAGTACCGAGCCGAACCTGCAGAATATTCCGGTCCGCATGGAACTGGGAAGAGAGATCCGCAAGGTATTTGTGCCGGAAGAGGGTTACACCTTTGTGGACGCGGATTATTCCCAGATCGAGCTTCGTATTCTGGCCCATATGTCTGGCGATGAGCGTCTGATCGGCGCTTACCGGGACGCCCAGGATATTCACGCAATCACGGCATCGGAAGTATTCCATATTCCGTTAAATGAGGTGACACCGCTTCAGAGACGAAATGCGAAAGCGGTCAATTTCGGTATCGTATACGGAATCAGCGCCTTCGGTCTCAGCGAGGACTTGAGCATCAGCCGGAAAGAGGCTCTGGAATACATCAATAAGTATTTTGAGACCTATCCGGGCGTGAAGAAATTCCTGGACGGCGAGGTAGCTAAGGGCAAGGAGATGGGCTATGTAGAGACCATGTATGGCCGCCGCAGACCGATCCCGGAGTTAAAATCCGCCAACTTTATGCAGCGTTCCTTCGGTGAGCGTGTTGCCATGAACTCCCCGATCCAGGGAACGGCGGCGGATATTATGAAATTGGCCATGATCGCCGTGGATCGGGAGCTGCGGAAGCGGAATCTGAAATCCCGGATTGTACTTCAGGTACACGATGAACTTCTGGTGGAAACCTGGAAAGAAGAACTGGAACAGGTGACCACCCTTCTTGAAGAACAGATGAAACATGCGGCAGAGTTAAAGGTATCCCTGGAGGTGGAAGCCCACAGTGGGGATAACTGGTTTGACGCGAAATAAATAGACAGTCGGTGTAACGGTGAAGATGCAAAACCGTTGCTGTTCGATAAAGAAAAGGCAGCAGATATGGAAGAAAACAGAAGCAAGAAAATAGTAGTGGAACTGATCGGCGGCGTGGGAACTGGAAAAAGCCGGGTTTTAGATATTTTAAAGGAAGATTACCAGGCGGTGGTGATCCAGGCGGATGAAGTGGCAAAGCACCTGGAAGAGAAAGGACAGCCGGGGTTGGCGCAGTTGACAGAAACCTTTGGGCGTGAGATCCTGGATCCGGAGGGAAATCTTGACAGGGCCGCATTTGCGAGGAAAATATTCCAGAATCCAGAGGCTTTAGAGCAGGTTAACGCCATCATTCACCCCCTGGTCTGGAACTGGATCCATAAAAGAGTCCGGGAAATCCAGCGGGGACTGGTGATCGTAGAAACTGCAGTTCCGGACAAAAATCCAGGTGACATTTACCAGGAAGTGTGGTATCTTTATACCTTAAGAGAAACCAGAATCAGCCGTCTGATGGAAAACCGCGGTTACAGCCGGGAAAAATGCTTTCAGATGATGGCAAACCAGCTGTCTGAGGAGGAGTACCGGAGCCTGTCAGACCGGGAACTGGATAACAATGGTTCTCCAGAAGATATCAAAGCCCAGTTAAAAGATATATTAGGATAAAGATTTACTGAGGGATAAAAGCAAAATTAAGAAGGATAATGTAGATGCAATTTGTGAGTATAGCCAGCGGCAGCAGCGGTAACTGTATTTTTGTTGGTTCCGACACCACCAGCATTCTGGTGGACGCGGGAATCAGCAATAAAAGGATCGAACAGGGACTGAATGAGATCGGAAGAAAAGGAAGTGAACTGGATGGGATCATGATCACCCATGAGCATTCCGACCACGTGAAAGGTCTGGGAGTTTTAGCGAGAAAGCAGGGGGTTCCCATTTACGGAACGAAAGAGACATTGGAGGAGATCACTAAGATCAAATCTTTAGGAGAGTTTCCGAGAGAACTGCTTCATCCCATTCAGCCAGATGTGGATTTTTCCGTGGGAGATTTAGAGATCAAGCCTTTTAAAATCGACCATGACGCAGCAAACCCGGTGGCATACCGTATCCAGAATGACCATGCTTCCGTGGCAGTGGCGACAGATATGGGCCATTACGACCAGTATATCATTGACCATCTCCAGGGACTGGACGCTTTATTATTAGAAGCAAACCATGATGTGAGAATGTTAGAGACAGGGCCTTATCCCTATTATCTGAAACAACGGATTTTAAGCGACCATGGGCATTTATCCAATGACAATGCCGGCCGTCTTTTAAATCATATACTGCATGATCGTCTGAAACAGGTGGTTCTTGGACATTTAAGCTGGGAAAATAATTATGAGGAACTGGCTTATCAGACTGTCCGCTTAGAGATCGACCAGGGCGATCATCCGTATAAGGCGTCTGACTTTCAGATCTCCGTGGCAAAACGGGATCAGATGTCGGAAATCATCACCATATAGAAGAGGAGAATATGAGCATGAACAAGACCATTATCACAGTAGTAGGAAAAGATACCGTTGGAATCATTGCGAAAGTCTGCACCTATCTGGCAGACAGTCAGATCAACATTCTGGACATTTCCCAGACCATCGTACAGGAATTTTTTAATATGATGATGATCGTGGATATGGATCATGCAAATAAACCTTTTGGGACCGTCTGCGATGACTTAGAGAAGTTAGGCGAAGAGATCGGTGTCCGGATCAAGTGCCAGAGAGAAGAGATTTTTACCAAAATGCACAGAATCTAAGAGAAGGAGAACCTGACTTATGCTGAATATGTTTGAAGTGATTGAGACCAACAATATGATCGAGCATGAGAAGCTGGATGTCCGCACCATCACCATGGGCATCAGCCTGTTAGACTGCTGTGATTCGGATCTGGAGGCACTCAATCAGAAAATTTACAATAAAATTGTTTCTAAAGCGAAAAATCTGGTTTCTACTGGTGAAGAGATCTCCAGGGATTTTGGAATTCCGATTGTCAATAAGCGTGTTTCTGTGACCCCAATTGCCCTGGTAGGCGGCGCGGCCTGCAAGACCCCGGATGATTTTGTGACCATCGCAAGAACCTTAGACCGGGCGGCGAAAGAGATCGGTGTCAACTTTATCGGCGGCTATTCTGCTTTAGTCAGCAAGGGCATGACTCCGGCGGAGGAGAACCTGATCCGTTCCATTCCAAAGGCATTGGCAGAGACAGAGCGGGTGTGCAGCTCCATTAACGTGGGCTCCACCAAAACCGGATTAAATATGGATGCAGTCCGCCTGATGGGTGAGATCGTGAAGAAGACCGCAGAGGCAACCAAGGAAAATGATTCCTTAGGCTGTGCGAAGCTGGTGGTATTCTGCAACGCTCCGGATGACAACCCATTTATGGCAGGCGCTTTCCACGGCGTGACTGAGGCGGATGCTATCATCAACGTAGGCGTCAGTGGTCCTGGAGTCGTGAAGGT
>CAKRWX010000023.1 GCA_934418055.1 uncultured Lachnospiraceae bacterium | reverse complement strand
AAGCTGACCGATGAAGAAGGTGCTCAGAACATCATCCAGCGCAAAGAGGATGTCCGCAAAAAACGCGCGGAACGCAATCGCATGAAGCGCAGACAGAAGCAGGCTGAAAAAAAAGGTAAAAAACAAATATCTCAAAGCGCCAAAAAGACATGTGAATGATTCCCGTCTTTCACATGTCTTTTTTATTTCAAATCACACGATTTAATACTAACTGACCGTTGCTTTCTTACTAGCTCTTATCTGATTGTCCTCATTCATGTTTTTTCAGATATCTCCAAAGCGTAGTTCGACTAATTCCAAGATTTCTGGCAGCTGCTGTCTGGTTCCCAGCGCACCGTTTCACTTCTCGTACAACAATATCGGCATTGATTTCATCAAGGGTACGGTTAAAATCAAACTGTCCGGTTTCTGCACCTCCGAGCATTGCTGTTTCCTGTTTCAATGCGTGTTCCAGTGCACTCCGGCTAATATAATATCCTTCGGCAGAAGCAGTCAATTCATCCAGTACCCGTTTTAATTGAGCATAGTTGCACGGCCAGTTATATGCCTGCAGCATTTCCATGCAGCCTGGTTCAAAACCAAGGATCTGTTTTGATAATTCTTCATTCTTTTTTCCGATATAGAGACTGGTCAGCATCGACATTTCTGCTATTCGCTCCCGCAAAGCAGGCATGGAAATACAATGGCAGGCAAACTGATTGATAAAACGCAGCAGATGCTCTGGTATCCGTTCTTCATTTTTTACCGAACAAGTCAAAATCACCCTGTTGTTCCTATGGAAATCCCGCTCAAGCATCATAAACTGTAACTGGCGGCACCAATTTTCCGACAAATGATTGATATTTCTGAAATAGAATGTCTGGTTTCTTTCCGTAAATGGCGAAGACTCTCCTGTCATTAAAAAACTCCAGGTGCGATTGTTGACCGCTTCACAATCAATGGTAACAAAAGGTCTGCTGCTGAGAAGGCTGTGCAGATACAGATACCTCGCAAAAATATCTTTCCCGCTTCCTTCTTCTCCCATTATCACAATTGGCCGATCCACCTGTTCCAGGCCCTGAAGCTCTTTTTCCATAAATCCAAGTGCTCCGGACGCTCCGAAAAAACTGTTGTAATAGTAATTCTCTGCCTGCTTTCTATTAGAAAAAAACAAGCCCTGGCGTCCCTCTCCCAACGGGATTTTTTCCTCACGGACGCGAAACACCGTATACCGGTGCCCCTCTTCCCATATATACTTTCCTTCTATCTGATATAAAACATTCTTCAGAATCTGAATTTTTTTGATTCCATCAGCCTGTATATTTTTATATTCTGCTTCCAATAGCTTCTTTAAATCTCCAAGTGCTTCATCCCAGGTAGAGAAACACTGGTTTCCTTCACTGTCAAACAACACATACCAGGTTTCCGCCTCATTTTTCAGAATCTGTTCATACAGGATTTTTTTCTCACGCATATAGGAATAACCCTGGCTCAGCTTTACTGCCTGCTCTACCGCATCCTCAACAGACTCTTCTCCCGTTGTTACCAGAATACTGGTCAGTCCCATTTGTTTTGCATAATGTGCGCCAACGGTCCCACATACAATCATGGAAATGCCCTTGTATTTCAAATTCCGGATTACCTTCTCCGTATCTTCTTCGTGATAGACCGTAACCACCTCAGTTTCCCGCTGAAGCAGACTACACAACACACGGCTCTGTTTTGTAAATTCCGGAAATCCTACAATCGCATACTGGTATGGATAGTTTTCCGCAAGCCTGATAGCCCGAAGGATGTCATATGCGGAAAAACCAACCGAAATAACCGGTATCCTGACTGCATCTTTTAAAAGATGTGCTGTAGCGCCGCGGGATATAATCACATCATAGCCTTCACCTTCATGATATCTGGCAATTTCGACCCCTTCATTCATGTCTCCCATATAACAGTCCAAAGCAATATCGTCACGCCTTGCCGCTATTTTAATCAGCGCATTCATCAGCGTTTCATGCGGCGCAATTCCAAGAACCTTGACCTTTTTCAATCTCTGCCACCCCCGTTTCACATTTTAACTAGTGTATCATTTTTTAACAGTTATTACAATGCAGCCGCTAATATAGTTTCTTTTTTGAACAGTTTTTAACTGTTTTTAAGCACTTCTTTTTCTTATAATGCACTTATCAGTTATATATTGAATCTATTACAGGAGGAACTATGAAAAAGTTTTTACTGCCATATGGCAAAGGCACTGTCACACTGCAGCTACCAGACAAACGGATCCGCGCAGTTCTTGAATCGCATCCCTGTGCTCCATCTTCTTCTGGTTCACAAAATGATCTGATTGAGCATGCATTACAGCATCCTCAGGGATCTGAGGAACTGTCTGATCTGGCGACCAATAAAAAAAATATCGTACTGATTGCCAGTGACCACACAAGACCGGTTCCAAGCAAACTCATCATTCCCGCTATGCTGAAGGAAATACGAAAAACAAATCCGACCGCCAATGTTACCATTCTCGTTGCCACCGGATGCCACCGCGGAACAACCAGACAGGAACTGATTGATAAATTTGGTGAAGATCTGGTGCGGCAGGAGCACATTGTAATCCATGACTGTGATGATACCAGCCAGCTTGTCTCCCTCGGCACACTTCCTTCCGGCGGAGAGCTGATCATCAATCGGCTTGCCGCAGAAGCTGATCTTTTATGTGCGGAAGGTTTCATTGAACCACATTTCTTTGCCGGTTTCTCTGGCGGACGGAAAAGTGTACTTCCCGGCATTGCTTCCAGAAAAACTGTTCTGGCAAATCACTGTTCGGCATTTATCAACCATTCGAATGCTCGCACAGGTATTCTTGAAGGAAATCCCATCCACAGAGATATGCTCTTTGCTGCGAAAAAAGCCAAGCTAGCCTTTATCGTCAACGTAATCCTGAACCAGGATAAAGAAGTAATTTATGCAACTGCCGGTGACTGTGAGACAGCTCACCAGGATGGCGTAAATTTCTTGAACCGCAGCTGCCATGCACAGGCATGCCCGGCTGAGATTGTCATCTCAACCAACGGCGGATATCCGCTGGATCAGAATATCTATCAAGCAGTCAAAGGCATGACTGCAGCCGAAGCGACTGTAGTACCGGGCGGAATTATCATTATGCTGGCAAAATCCAATGACGGACACGGCGGTGATGTCTTTTTCAAAACCTTCCGGGATGAACCGGATATCGACCGACTCATGGCATCCATTCTTGCCACACCGGCAGATCAAACAATTCCAGACCAGTGGCAGTCCCAGATTTTTGCCCGGATTCTGAAGAAAGCGCGCGTTATTTACGTCTCAGATGCATCGGACGATATCGTACGCAGCCTGCATATGATCCTGGCTCATTCCCTCGAGGAGGCTTTATCCACAGCTGATCAACTGATTGGACATTCAAATGCCGGTATCACAATCATTCCAGATGGAGTATCTGTTATCGTTACTTAATAACCTTTGGGGGAAATGTTTACAAAAGGAGAGGTGTTTATGAAACTAAACCGAAAATTTTATGCCAAATTCTTTATTCTTTCCGTTCTGGTATGTCTGCTTTCCATGATCGGAACTTATATCATCGATACAAACTTTGGCACAATCATCGCCAAGGACATCAAAATCACGGACAGTCTTGGACATGACATTGGCCTGACCATCTTTCAGCCCAAATCCGCAACCCCGGAAAATCCTGCGCCCTGCGTAATCACACTGCACGGAAGCTACAATGGACGTGAAAGTCAGAACTTCATTTCCCTTGAACTAGCAAAACGCGGCTATGTTGCAATCACTATGGACTGTGACGGACATGGTGATGCCACAAACTGGAAGGATAACCCGATGGACGCATTCTTCCTTGTAACCGCCAACCCGGGCAGCAGCTTTGAAAAGATTAACACAGCCCCGACTTCCGGCATGGCAGATGTGGTAGAATACGCATGGAACCTTGCATTCGTAGACCGTGATCAGATCGGTATCCAGGGTCATTCCTTAGGTGGAAAAACCGCAGATGCCTGCTACGCATATTACAAAATTCAGGAATATCTCGGCAAACCAAATAAGGTTTCCGCTGTTTTCCTAATGGGAAACCAGCAGCTTGCAGTCAATAAACAGTGGCTTCCTTATCTGAATTATGACCCGGACGATGTTCTGGAAAGCGGTGACGAAATTCATCTGCCTTACGACGTTCATTATGGTGTCAGCGCAGGTGCCTTTGATGAAAATAACTACACCACAGAAGCTGGCGGCCCATGGACTTTCCCAAAATCCAACAACGCCCGCACTTTTATCAACGAACTTGACAACTACAATCTGACCGAAAATGAAAATGTAGAGGTTGGTAAAATCTACAAAGGAACCGTAAACGGTTCTGAAAAAGAATATATCCGCGCTCTCTATCAGCCTAAGGAAATTCATATGGTCAACCCATATTCCCCGGCATCCACCAGGAATTCCCTTGACTTCTTCCAGAACGCGTTCACTGCTCCAAATCCGATTGCAGCAAACAGCCTGACCGGTCAGTGGTCCATGATCTTTTCCGTTATCGGAATGATCGGTTTCTTCTGCTCAGTTTTCTCCGTATGCTGCCTGCTGCTTACTACCACTTATTTTGGAACCCTGTTAGTAAAATCTCCGGATGAGGTTTATATGCCGGCCCGCCCACAGAATCATTTTACCTGGTTTTTATACTGGGGCTTTATGGCAGTTGGCGGTCTTCTTCCAATCACTTACATGATGAAACTGGCTATGTGGGTTGGTGGACATAAGGGTGAAACCTTTGCTGCAAGAAGCTTATTCGGAACTGTAATCTGGCCGCAGGGCCTGCTCTTAGAGCAATCATTATGGTCCGCAAGCGCCGGTGTTCTCACCGTTGGCCTGTTCTTCCTCCGTTACTTCATGTCCAATGGTCCGAAGCTGATGCCTCCGTCTACCTGGAACATGAAACTGGATTTCAAAAATGTGTGGAAAACCATTCTGTTGGCCTGCTGCGCGGTTGGAATCGGATACCTCATTGTTGGCTTCGGACAGTACTTCTTCGGAAATGAATTCCGCCTTGGCAACTATGTAATCCGCTGGCCGGCTAAAGAACCGTTCCTGATTTCCTTCCGTTATATGATCCTGTACGGCCTGTTCTTCTTCAGCAATGCATTTACCCAGAACATTGGACGAATGATCAAAGGAAGAAAAGAATGGCTCAATACCCTGATCATGTGTGTTGTAAACAGTATCGGCCTCTTCTGTCTCTGGGTATTCCAGTACTATACCTTCTCTAAGGTCGGCTCTGTTCCGTTAAACAGTGCCCGCGTTATGCAAACCTGGAGTATGTTCATCGTGCAGACTGTCTGCACTATCATTGCAAGGCGGCTGTACTTAAAGACTGGAAAAATCTACCTTGGAGCACTCATCAATACCATCATGTTCGCAATGATTTCCTGCTGTCATACCATGACATTGCATGTATCTAACTGGTGGTTCTAATCTAAATGAACTAAATATAGTGACTTCCAGCCCTTTTCCTGGATAATGAAAAACTTCCGTGACCATTACTCATGATCACGGAAGTTTCTGTCATTTATTAATCTTCTTTAAAATATCTTTGCCCCCTCTGTCGTGGTTCTTTGTCTGTCAGATTTCCCGTCTCATCAAACTTCAGCTCCTCTGGCTCTCCAATTAGCTCCATTCCCTCTGGTAATTTTTTTGCCAGTGCCTCTGAAATCCAGATATACTCCACAAACTGACTGTTAAAGATCCGGATAATCTTTGGTTCCTCAGGATTTGCCTCCACACAGGTTCCCAAACAGAACTTAATCGCATTTTCATCCGTTGGCAGCACACATGGAATCCTGGAACCATTTAAGTTACGACAGGTAAATCCATTCAGGTATATGCTGGTCAAATCAAGCTGGTCAAATACTTTCTTAGTAATGACACTTGCCATTCCGCTCCCCATTCCATTTCCATGAGATTCTGGAGATAAATCCAGCACGCAAACCCGTTCTGCACTGAAATTTCCAGTAGCGTAGGGCGTCGCAAAAGTTCCAGTCACATTTGGATCCATTCCGTCACCGCTAAAATTCTTTCCAATTTCATTAACAATAAGCACATCACAATGTGAAAATAAAATTTGGGGCATACGGGACTCTGCCTCTTTTAACAGCCCAGGCTCTCGCTTCTCAATATCTTCCTTATGCATAGCTGCAATTTTCCAGGTCTTGTCAAATGCATTCTCTATAAGCCCTACAGCACACAGCACATTACTGTTTTTAATTACCGCTTTTCCGAAAATTTCCACATTATAGCCCATTCTGCGAAAACCCTCTGCATGGCACACTCGGGCACCGTACTGCTTTCCAAGACCAATAGCCATCATTTTCATCAAACCACTCTGGTATGGTCCCCGGAAGGCTGTATGCGGCTTGATTCTTCCCACAACTACAATTCCATCAGCCTCCGCTGCATTTTTATCAATGTAACTATCCCTACCATCCTCGGTCACCCCGATTTTGACTACTTCCATGGCAGAGATAATAGGACAACCCATAGTTTCCTCAGTAATTTTGTAGCCCTTCAGGATTTCTCTCTGACCCTCTGCTGTTCCGCCGCCGTGGCTTCCCATGGCAGGAACAATAAAAGGGTTGGTTTTTAATTCCTGCAGATACGCTACAATCGTCTGGAGTACTACATCAATATTAGCCACTCCCCGACTTCCGGCCGTAATGGCAATGCGCATTCCCGCCCAGGTCTTTTCTGCCAAATTTAAACCCTCAAGCTCTTTTCTCAGCACAGCCGGAATGTTTTCCCGCTCGATGCAGGCCGTATCAAACCGCTGCCTCGCCTTGTAGAATTTAGGAAGCTTGATATCTGACAAATAATCATCCATATTCTTACATTCTTTCATACGTTATACCTCATCACTACCCAAAAGCTAGAAACCCTTGCAGCTTTTAATTTCGCCACGGGCAACCAAGGTATCCATCTCTTTAGTAACAATAACATCAGAATCCATACCGCACACATTTTTAATTACAACATCCCCTATGTGAACAGGTGCCGTTAAGTCAACCTTATTGATTTCCTCCATAACCGCGAAAATATCTTTCTTAGGCACTGCCTTTGTAAGACGCACACTACACAACGGCAGAAATGAGCCCTTGATACGCACAGAAGATGCAATGGTTCTTCTGGGATCTGTCAGTTCCTGCTCCACATACTGAACGCCTTTTTTGCATTTATTTCCAGTTACAGACAACACATTGCTCCCATCATACTCTACTTCAATATCACATCCGTTTGGACACACAATACAGGTAAATGTTCTGCTACTCATCCACTGACACCTCGATTCCTTCCTGTGATACAAATTCCTCTGCCCTGATCTTAAACTGTATCATCTCAGCCGGAATGGCCTTAGGCAACTTCACCGTCTTGATAACATTTTCTCCCTGCCGTACCACAAGCCTGCATTTTTCTGTCGGCCTTCTCACTCGCAAGGACATCTGCACATCCCTGTGTCCGCTGACCTTCTGCGGAATAATGTGGCCAATATTCCAATCTGTATTTACATCGAGAGCAGACTCCTCAAGCCAGTCATTTTTCAGATATCTGCATACGCCATCTGCCAGGGCTTCTGCCTCCAGAGACACAAAATCTACCAGATCATGAACATGAAGCACATTGCCTGCAGCAAAAATACCTGGCACGGTCGTCTGGAAATTTTCATCCACAATAGCGCCCTTTGTCCGGTCATCCAGACGGACACCGGCCGCCAGTGACAGTTCATTCTCCGGAATCAGACCCACAGATAAAATCAGCGTATCACATGGAAACTCTTCTTCCGTTCCCGGAATTGGCTTCATATTCTCATCCACCTTCGCCACAACCACGCCCTCAATACGCTTTTCTCCCTTTATCTCGATAACAGAGTGACTGAGATAAAGAGGAATATTGTAGTCGTTCAGACACTGCTCAATGTTTCTTGGCAGGCCGCTTGGATAAGGAAGGATCTCAAAAACTGCGCTTACATGAGCACCCTCTAAGGTCATTCTTCTTGCCATGATTAGGCCGATATCACCGGATCCCATAATCACCACATTTTTTCCCACCATGGTATTAAACAGGTTGATATAGCTCTGAGCTACGCCTGCATTATAGACACCGGCAGGACGGGTACCAGGAATTGCCAGCGCACCACGCGTACGCTCTCTGCATCCCATAGTCAGAATAATAGCCCTTGCTTTGATTTTTAAAAGGCCCTCTCGTGTATCTGCTGTAACCACCTTCTCCGGTGTAATATCAATGACCGTGGCATTGGTCACCACATCCACCTTCAAAGCCCTGATTTCATCAATAAAACGCTGGGAATATTCCGGTCCGCTTAAGGTTTCTCCGAACCTTGTAAGCCCGAAGCCATCATGAATGCACTGACGCAAAATTCCTCCGGTCTGTTTTTCCCGCTCAATAATCAAAATATCTTCAATTCCCATCTTTTTTAAAGCCGCCGCAGCCGCAAGTCCGGCCGGTCCGCCGCCAACAATTACTACATCCCGTACATTCACTCTACTTCACCTTCCCCACAAACATATACGCGTCATCCTGATTCAAAAGTACCTCTGTAACATCCTTGTGCAGTTCTTCCTCAATCATGGCTGTGATTCTGGTCTCGCAGTAGCCGCCTTGGCATCTTCCCATGGTGGCTCTGGTTCTGTACTTCACACCGCTGACAGTAGATACGCCAAGAATATTGTGAACAGCCTGCTTAATCTCCGCTTTTGTCACACATTCGCAGCGGCAGTAAATCTCACCGTAGTCCGGGTCTTCCTCAATGAGCCGCTCTTTCTCCTCATCAGTCTGCTCCGCAAACCGGACAATGCCCTTTCGGACAGGATTAAACGCCTCATTTGGAACCAACTCTTCCTGTGCCTTCATCTTCTCAACCGCCCGGCGAGCAAGCGGAAGAGCACTGGTTAATCCTGGTGTAGAAATTCCAACCAGGTTTACTGCATGAGGATTCTCCTCGCTGGCCTGAATCTGGAAATCTACTCGCTCCATAGTATTAGGATCTGCTACATATGGGAAAAGGCCCACATAATTGCGAATGAAATATTCCCGCTTTACATGGCGCGGAAAAAGCTTTGAACCCTGACGCATCATCAGATCGATCATATCCTGGGTAGCACCATAGTCCGCATTCTCGTCAACCTCCTGCAGGGTAGGTCCCACCAGAATATTGCCATCCACCGTTGGCGTAATGTGGATATCGCAGTCCCCGTTTTCACTTGGAGCCGGATAAATCGGAATGGAAAGAAATTTTCCTGCTTTCTTGTCCAGAATCTCATACTCACCTTTGATTCGCATGGGAACATACTCACCAAAGCCTAGCATGGAAGAAATCTTGTACGCAGAAAGACCTGCACAGTTGATTACCCAGCGGGAATCCCACTCTCCCTTTGTGGTATGGATATGCCAGCTTCCATCTGAATTTCTTTTAATATCATCTACTTCCTGGTCAAAATAATACTTCGCGCCGTTTTGTGCCGCATTCTCTGCAAGAGCAATGGCATAATTATATGGACACAGGATGCCTGCTGTGGGAATATAAAGGGCGAAATCTCCGTCGGCGTTCGGTTCGATGGCTTTGATTTCTTCGCTTCCGATCATGCGTACTCCCGGAATCTTGCAGTCCAAGCCATGCTGATACAGCTTCTCCAGGGTTTTCTTCTCGCTCTCACCAAAGCCTACAATCAGCTTTCCACAGCGCTTAAAAGGCACATCCAGTTCCTTTGCGACCTGGTCAAATTCCGCGTTTCCCTCGACACAGCATTCCGTGCGCATGGGATGGTCTCCACTGAGGATACCGGAGTGCAAAAGGCCGGTATTTCGTCCGCTTACCCCATTACAGACATCCAGCTCCTTCTCCAGCACACATATGTCCAGCTTGTAGCGGGAAAGCTCTCTCGCCACAGCGCTTCCTACAACTCCACCGCCGATCACGGCCACATCAAACATCTTCTCCGTCATTATTTTCACCCTTTCTGCCTTTAACCGCCCAAATAGGTCTTTTTCACATCACTTACCTGCAGCAATTCCTCGCTGCGTCCGCTGAGCTTGATCATTCCGTTTGCCATAACGTAACACCGGTCTGAAATGCTGAGTGCCATATATGCGTTCTGTTCTACAAGAAGAACCGGGATTTTCTTCTCCTTGTTGATTTTTACGATTACCTTGAACATGTCTTCCACGATTACCGGTGCAAGTCCCAGCGACGGCTCATCAAACATGATCAGCTTCGGATTACTCATCAGTCCGCGGCAGATAGCCAGCATCTGCTGTTCACCACCGCTTAAGGAACCTGCCAGCTGTTTCTGTCTCTGACCCAGTTTTGGGAAAATGGAATAC
The DNA here is from genome assembly GCA_934418055.1 of uncultured Lachnospiraceae bacterium. GTDB lineage: Bacteria > Bacillota > Clostridia > Lachnospirales > Lachnospiraceae > UBA3402. The sequence continues at coordinate 6,534 of CAKRWX010000023.1, read as the reverse complement.
ATTTCTTCCAGATGGTCATTCATTTCCTTCGGAGTAAATTTTCTGCAGTAAGCCCCCATTTCCAGATTGTCTCTCACGGACATTTCCGGAAATACCTCTCTGCCCTCAGGCACATACACAATTCCTCTGGAAACAATCTTGGTTTTCTTTATTTTTGTAATATCTTCCCCTTCAAAAACCACGCTTCCGTGTTTAGGTTTGATAAGCCCCATAACCGTTTTCATCAGAGTGCTTTTTCCTGCGCCGTTGGCTCCGATGAGTGAAATAATTTCATTATTTCCAACCTCCAGGCTGACATTGTGGAGGACCTGAACCTTTCCGTAATACGCATCAATATCATTGATTTTAAGCATTCTGTCCCTCCTCTGCCATTTTCTTGCGGTATCCTTCTCCCAGATAAGCGGAGATTACCTCTTCATTTTCCAGAATTTCCTTCGGAGCACCCTCTGCAATCTTACAACCAAAATTCAGCACTGTGATATCGTGACTCAGATTCATAACCACGTCCATGTTATGCTCAATGAGAAACATATCTACATCCTGCTCAAACACCTTCTGGATAATCTCAATAAATTCCTTGCGTTCTGACGGGTTTAAGCCTGCCGCAGGCTCATCCAGAAGAATCAGCTTCGGGTCGCTCATCAGCGTTCTTCCAAGCTCTGTCATTTTCTGGCGTCCGTAAGCCAAATTGCTTACCAGTTCATTGCGGTAGCGGTACATGCCGATAAAGTTTAATACATCCTCCGCCTTCTCCTTTAATTGCTTTTCTTCCGCCTTGGCAAGCTTATAATTCGCCAGATACTGAAGCAGGTTCTGGGTCGTTTTGCTCTGCCCGCCGATCATAAGGTTTTCCAGCACTGTCATGGTAGAAAACAGCTTGATATTCTGGAATGTTCTTCCAATTCCAAGCTGGGCTCTGGCATACACCGGAAGCTTGGAGATGGACTTTCCGTGAAAGAGTACATCTCCCTCCGTCTGCGGATTGTCTCCGGTTATCATATTGACCGTTGTCGTCTTGCCCGCGCCGTTAGGTCCGATAAGGGCATGAATCCTGCCTTTTTTCACCTGGAAATTTAGGTTATCAACGGCCACCAGTCCGTCAAAACGCTTAATCAGATTTTTTACTTCCAATACTACCTGAGGATTCTCCACATTATTCACCACCTTCCACAGCGGATTTTTTATTCAGCAGACCCAGAATTCTGCCATAAAGGGAAATAAGGCCATTTGGCAGCAACAAGGCACAGCCTAGAACAAGGATACAATATGTAATCTGATAGTAATCGCCCAGAAATCTCAAAAGCTCCGGGAGAAGTGTAACTACTACAGCGCCTACCATATTTCCCAGAACACTTCCGATACCTCCTACCATGAGAATAATTACATAGTTGATGGATAAATCGGTAGTGAAGGAAAGGCTTGTGATATAGCCGTTAAAATGCACATACAGAGCGCCGCCGAATGCTCCGTACATAGCTGCCAGGGTAAAAGCACGGATTTTGATTTTCTTGATATCCAGTCCAAGAGACTCAATCGCATCCGGATTATCCTTTACTGCCCGGAACTCTCTTCCCCATTTGGAATAGACAATGCGAATAGACAGCAGGCACATGAAAATAGCAACTACCAGTACAAAATAGAAATACTTTACGTTGCTGTCCAACGCAATGGGACCCACGGAAAACCTCGGAATATTTTTAAGTCCCTGGGTTCCACCCGTCAGGTCGACCAGATTAGTGGCAAAAATGCGGACAATTTCTGTAAACGCCAGTGTTGTCAGTGAGAGGTATACACCTTTCATTTTAAGGCTTGGGTAACCAAGTCCTCTGCCCAGGAAGAAACCGGCGCAGATAGCCGCTGCTATGGTAAGCCAGGGAGACAGCCCCAGATTCTTGGAAAGCAATGCAGAGGTATAAGCTCCGATTGCGTAAATTCCAGCAGTTCCCATATTCATCTGACCTGTAAGTCCTGTGATAAAGTTCAGGCCAAATACCACGATCATGTTGATAACCATCTGGTTTAAAATGGTTATGTAATAATTATTTTTTACAAAAAGCGGGACAGCTGCCAACACAGCAAATACTATTCCTATCCACGCAAATTGATTTAACCGGACTGATTTCATAAGTACCACCCTTCTGCAAACAGTTACCGCGTTTTTCCTGTAATTCCTTTCGGCCGCACTAACAGGAAAGCCACGAGAAGAACAAATGCTGCAATATCCTTATAGACAGACGGGAAAACCATGGAAGCAAGGTTCTCCACAATACCGATTACCAGTCCTCCAATGATTGCTCCCGGCAAATAGCCAAATCCTCCGATAACACCTGCTGCGAATCCCTTTAAACCAATCATGTTTGACATAGTAGTGCTGATGTTTAACAGCGGGGATACTAAAATACCAATCAGGCAGCAGATAATCATACTGATGGCAACGGTGATAACCATTACCGTTTTTACATCAATTCCCATAAGCTGGGACGCATTCCGGTTCTGTGCCACGCACCGCATGGCTTTGCCCGGTTTCGTTTTATACAAAAACAGCTGCAGCGCGCATACACAGATAGCGGCTGTAATAATAATCGCGATATTTGCAATAGAAATGACTACATTGTTGATTTTGATAGTTCCCACTAAAAAGCCGGGAACAGAGAAGGGGACTGGTCCCCAGTAAAGACGGATTGCTTCTACAATGATTTTTCCCAGCATAACCGTAGCCATGATGGTGTAAATCATTGTCAGATTTCTCAATGGGATAAAAATAGTTTTTGCGATAATGATGCCCAGAACCGCAACTGTGATGATGCTCATGAAGATTCCCTGAACGAATCCCAGTTTCATAGCTAAAATGTAAGTGCCTCCGAAAATATATGCTCCCAGCGTAATCAGCTTATCATGGCTGAAGTTCAGAACGCCTGATGCATTCCAGATAAGGGTATATTCAATTCCTACCAGCGCGTAAATAAACCCCATGGCGATTCCGCTGATAATCAACTGTATAATTATTCCGCTCACGTTCTCTACCTCCTAATAAATCCGGGAATTCCCTCCTTCAAAGACAAAAGGCTGTGCACCAATCACCCAGTGCACAGCCTCTTCTAAAGTAATTAGTCTTCTACAAGCACATATTCTAAGAATTCCGCTTTTCCATCTACCATTTTGCAGACAGTTCCGCCATGGATCATCTCTCTCATATCGTTAGCCTTATAGGTTCCGATCGGAGCTTCCAATCCGTCTGTCTGAGCCAGTGCATCGCGAATCTTGGCGCTGTCTGTACTTCCTGCTCTCTCGATGGCATCCTTTAAAAGATACATGGCACTGTAATAGGTAACTGCGTATAATTCCGGATTCTCACCATACTTTTCATTGAAAGACTTTACAAACGTCTGAATCAGTTCTGAATCGTTGGAGGTTGTAAAATCGGTGCAGCTGTACCAGTTGTCAAGCCACTGCGGTTGGCAAAGGCTGTTTACCTGTGGTGTAGAAATAGAAGTGGAACCAATAACCGGAACATCCAGTCCTAAATCATAAAACTGACGGGCTGCCAGAGCTGTCTCAGCATCATCCGTCCATACAATAACACCGTCAACACCTGCGTCTTTTAGCTTCAACACCTGGCTGGTCATATCTGTATCTCCAGTGTTATGCTGCTCAGAAACATAATCAATTCCTTTTTCCTGCAGATATGCTTCTGCAACTGTACGTGCTCCACTTCCGTAGTCATTGCTGTTTGTAAAAAGTCCAACCTTCTTACAGCCTAGCTTCTCGGTTGCATATACAGCCGCAAGTCTTGCCTGAATGGTATCGGAAGCTCTCACACGGAAGAGCCACTGATTGTCGATGGTGGTTACAAGTTTCGGGCTGGTAGCGCCTACTAACATCGGATAACCTGCATCAGATACAATGCCCTCAACAGCCAGTGCCAGGCCTGAAAGAGTCGGACCGACCTGTGCAACCACTCCCTGGCTTGCAATCAGGTTGGTAGCATTGATTCCCGTATCCTGGGTTCCACCATCATCTGCTACATAAAGTTCTACCTGTTTGCCAAGAATTCCGCCTGCAGCATTGATCTCATCTACAGCCATCTGGGCACCCTGCTGGGTGCGCAATCCATTTGTCGGTGCAGAACCGGTTATTGATGCAGACACGCCAATCAGGATTTTATCTGAATCTTCAGCTGCTGCCTGACTGCTCTCTGCCGCTGTCTGTGCCGCGTCACCAGCTGCCGTTGTGGAAGCTGCTGCCCCGGAACCACTACATCCTGCCAGTAATGAAACTGCCAATACTGCTGAAACCAGTGACATCCATTGTTTCTTTTTCACGTTCGCTCCTCCTTTATGTTTTTGTGTTCCCCCAATATTGTTAAAAAATATGCATAAAAAGCGAGGTCCCAAGTGCTGCAAAAGCACCTGGGACCCCGCTTTTGCCACATGTAATCCCTAAAGCTTAAAGGATGTCCTTCATATCTGCCAAAAGTGCATCTATTTTCTTCTTTTCCTCAGGGAGCACGTCTCCTAACGGCATACGCGGCAAACCTGCGTCAAATCCCTGACATTTCAGAACGTACTTGAATACTTCATGCCAGTGCGGATCATTTGTATTGTAAGTAATGAAGTAGTCAACGAACGGCTGAATCTTGTTCCAGTAAGCTCTTGCCTTGTCAACATCCTTCTCAATGGTACAAATGTCAAATAATGTACGGGCAAATTTCGGGAAAATTGCCGGCATTCCGCTGAGCCATCCATCTGCGCCTGCAAAGAAGCCTTCCATCGGAGCGTAGTCATGTCCGTAAAGAACAGTCAGCTTGTCTCCGCAATAATATTTCAGTTCATGAATGCGGTTTGCATCACCATGAGCTGCCTTGATTCCATCGATAAGGCCTTCGTCAACCATTTCCTTGATTTCCAACGGGGTCATCTCATATCCACAGAATCTTGGGTTGTTGTAAAGAATGATATCGATATCAATCGCTTCTCTCAGCTTTCTAAAGTGATTTACAACCGCTCTTTTATGAGGCTGTAAATAGTATGGCATGATAACCAGTACGCCCTCGGCCCCGCATTCCTGTGCATATTTGCTCAGCTCAATAGTCTGTGCGGTGGAGTATCTTCCAGTTCCCGGATATACCGGAACACGGTGATCTACAAAGTCGATAATGCTCTTCATAATCATCTTCTGCTCATCCATTGTCATGGAGATATTATCGCCGGTGCTTCCTACACAAGAGATACTGTGAGCGCCAGAATCAATTACCCACTGTACATAGCGCAAAGTCTCTTTCTCGTTGTAAGTCTCATCTGCATTCCAGAATGTCATGACTGCCGGCATAACGCCTTTTCCTTTTGTTGCCATCTTTTACGTCCTCCTCTTGATAAATTTATTTTTAATTAATTACTTTTTCATTTAAACGCTCCTCCATCTCCATGATATGTTTGCGCATTACCACTCGGGCTCCCGCCTCATCATGCTTTTTCAGCGCCTCTATCATGAAGGAATGTTCTTGACATGCTTCTTCACGGTGGACAAGAATCAACCCCGTAGTATGACGGACCACCATATATCGATTAACTAAAATCCGGTGCAGATCTGCCATACAGTCATTTCCTGCGAGTTCCACAATCTTTTTATGAAAATGCATATCACTCAAAAAGTATTTATCAAAGCTTCCTGCCTCATAATAGCTCATCAGCTCCCGATTAATATTTTCCAATTCTTCAATGTCTTTCTGAGTAGCTGTGGCACTTAAGACTACCAGTGCGTTCTCTTCAATAATAAGTCTTGCCTGGCATACATCCTGTATCTGTTTCTGCGAAGCCACTGGAACAATGTACTTGCCGCCACTTGTAATTTCCAGAATTCCTTCATTCGCCATTCGCTTCAGCGCCTGAATTACCGGTGTCTTGCTGACCTCATACCGTTCCGAAAGTTCTGACGGATCCAGTCTCTTTCCTGCCAGATAGGTGTTTCCCACAAAGCCTTCACAAATTGTTTCATAAACTACTTCATCCAAATTTCTTTTCAGCAACGTTCTTACCTCATATTCTTTCTTGGTGTTTAGCACTTCAAATATCCTATGAGAAATTTAAAATTAAAAATAAAAAATTTTTAATTTCGTTGACTATATTATCTATGATTTCAAGACAAAAGTCAATATGACAACCTCTATGATTTTCAGTGATATTTTTTGTGCATTTTAACTATTCAGTCGTTATTATATTAACGTTTTTTGTGCATTTATATTGTTTGTCATACAATCCAAACAATTCTTATGCTTTTCTCTTTTCTTTGGCTGCACTGTAAAATTTCCATACCGCTCCCCTCACTTTCCGTGTTTTATTTAATCATAGAATCGTTTTCCCATAAATAAAAAGCGGTATCTGGCCTAAATAGCCAAATACCACTCTGCTTGCTGTCTGACTTTCATAACCATTACTCATGATCACGGAAGTTCTTATTATCTAAAAATGATTTATGTCTCTTTGGCCGTTTCCGTTTGTTTGTCTGCTTCAAAGCCGAATCCGAACGCTTCTGCTG
>CAKRWX010000022.1 GCA_934418055.1 uncultured Lachnospiraceae bacterium | reverse complement strand
TCCTTACCTCACTACCATATGCCTCTTTAATCGCTTTTTTATTTCGTTTGGAATTGTTAAAACGACTAACATCCATCGTGTACAAAATCCCCTCTATTTCCATTCCAGGATTAAATCGTGCTTTGGTCGCTTTATAGACCTTTAAAAGTTCTGTAAGGCCATCAGACGCATAATATTGTGGCTGTGTTGGAATCAACACGCTGTCTGCCGCTGTCATTTCATTGATCGTCAGCATACCAAGGGATGGCATCCCGTCAATCAGGATATAGTCATAGTCTTCTCTCAATAAATTCAGGTACTCTTTTAACACCTGTTCCCGATCCTCTACCGTGATCAGGGACAAATCCATTCCTGTCAACAGTTTATTGGATGGGATGATATCCACTCCCTCTTTATGATGTAAGATCGCCTCTCGTGGGTCAAATTCAATTCCCATCACGATGTTTTCCATCATATTTTTCAAGGTTACTTTCAGATTTTTGGAAAATCCAAGTCCCAGCGTTAAATGCCCCTGGGGATCACCATCTACCAGCAATACTTTCTGTCCTAACCTTGCCAGGCCAACTCCTAAATTGATGCTTGTGGTGGTTTTTCCAACTCCACCCTTCTGGTTCGCAATTACGATTACTTTACACATGATAAAATTCTCCTTGGCATTTTATTTATTTTCTTTTACATTGCTCTTCTTAATTTCGGCATAAGTTCTGTAATATTTTTTCGTTCCTTTGTTACTGTATAGTTCTGACATTCCAAGCACTTCAATTTTTGAATGACGTAATAGAATCTTCTGGAACCACGTAATATCATTCTTTGTTCCCATCAAACGAATCTTCAGCATCTAATCCCTCCCTTCAAACCATTTCTGTTTTTTCCCATTGTATTTTACATACTCTGGATACCGAATCTGAATGGCCTGCCAGAAAAACGGGGCATAGCTGCAGCAAAATAGATCATCAATGGTATATCTCCCGCATTCTTCCAGTTGATCACTTGGATCTTCATAATCAGAAACACTTGGAACGCCGTTGCAATACAGACAAAATGCCAATCTGACCACCTTTTGGCTTCCACTGGTCTGCCAGCCCTCTTTCAAACATTCCGTTTTTACACAGCCTGTCTGAAAATCATAGATTCTGTGTATATGATCCCTCGTGTCTGCATTCATGCCCAAACAGTAGATCAGGGATTTATGATACACATCCTGGTGTCTGACCTCCTCTAGCTTCTTAAAATAGAATTCTTCATGTGCTTTGCTGATAAACGTAATCTTTTGCGTTTTTTCTGCTCCTATCGCTGTAATGTGTTCCATAAAATATATCCTCCAATTAATAAATTTCAGACTATAACAGAAAAAGGACATTCCTGCCGTATCCAGACAGGTCTGTCCTTTAAGGTAACTACATACAATATTCAGCTTTTAAAACGCACTACCAGAAATTATTGGTAAAAAAAGTGATGTATTTTTGATGTACTTTTCACTTTTTGATGTACCATTTCACTCGTTCACTACCGACTCAAAAGTTCATCTTTTCTCTTAATCATTTCATCGATTTTCTCTATATAAATAGCCACATCTTTGACATTTTCACATCGTTCCAATCGGTTTCCAGGGAACAATATTTTAGTCGTTGTCCCGGCTCCACAACCGATGATGTTTTGTTTTTCTTCCATTATCAGGCAGTTATAAAGACATGCTTTTCCAGGCTTGGCATATCCCACATTTTCAAAGTTCCCTGCCATATTTTTCTGACGGTACAGATAATACGGCTCTAATCCCATGCCTCTGGCATATTCCGCGGTCAGGTCGATCATCTCCTGGGTGTTGGTGATCTTTAAGTCTTTATAGACCTCTTTCATGGTGTTCAGTCTGGCGGCGCGCTTGATGGCCAGGGAATGGACGGTTAAACTGTCCGGACCTAACTCCTTCACCTGCTCCATGGTAGCCCGCACATCATCCAAATCTTCCTCTGGCAGTCCGATGATCAGATCCATGTTGATGTTGTCAAAGCCTAATTCTCTCGCCATGTGGAAACGGTCTTTCACGTCCTCCACTGTATGACGGCGGCCGATGATCTTCAGAGTTTCCTGCTTCATGGTCTGCGGATTGATGGAAATACGGGTGACACCGTGTTTTTTCAGCACTTCCAGCTTCTCTCTGGTGATGCTGTCCGGTCTTCCCGCCTCCACGGTAAATTCCTGGACTGTAGAGAAATCAAAGGTATTTTTCAGCTTCGTGATCAACGTGTCTAAATCCTCTGGTGACAGGGATGTTGGCGTGCCGCCTCCAAAATAAACTGTATCCAGGGTACAGCCTTTCTTCTTCTCCGCCACATAGTCCATTTCCTTAAATAATGCGTTAAAATATTCTCCGGTTCTTCCCTGCCAACGGCCAATCGGATAAGAAGTGAAAGAGCAATATAAACAGGTGGTTGGGCAGAATGGGATTCCGATATAAAGGCTGTAACCATTCCGGTAATCGATGGCAGAAAGCAGCTTTTCTTCCCTCTGGGCAATCTCAATGCACAGGTTGATCTTCTCGTTGCTGGTGAAATATGTCTGCTTCATGTAACGGAACACCTGCTCCGGCGTGTCGCCCTCCGCCATTTTCGTCATGGCAATCTTGGTTGGACGGATTCCAGTCAGCGTTCCCCATGGAAGCTTCTTGCCAGTCTGTTCCATGAGAAGCACGTATAATCTCCGTTTGATCTGGTTCTTGGTCTCAAAACGATCATCGTAATTGACCTTCAGCACATTGCTCTCCCAGGCTGCACGGCATTCTGCCTGGATCTCTGGTTCCAGTTCTTCCATAGCCAATGCCCGGAAGCTGGCGCTCCCCTCAAATACCAGACAAAGCTCAAACTCTGTCCGGTCCTCGCTTAAAATTCCCTCCACGCAGAACCGCAGGTTCGGATGGGCCTCATGGACGATCTCCTCTCCTGGACAGAACGCCATCAAAAGTTCCCGGATATCCTGCTCATACGCATTATCATTTAATACAATTCCTACCATGTTCTCTCCTCTATCTTCCTGCATAATGGGCAACCGGATTATGCAGCTTCTCATACCCAATGCTGGTCTCATCGCCATGTCCCGGATACACCATCACATCGTCCGGCAGCGCAAATAACACTCTGGTCACCGAATCAATGATGGCCCTGCCGCTTCCCGTAGGCAGATCTGTTCTTCCCACCGACTGGTCAAACAGCGTGTCACCGCTGAACAGCATCTTCTGATCCTTTAAATAATAGCAGACGCCGCCTCCTGTGTGGCCAGGGGTAAATAATACCTTCCACTCTTCTCCCAGGAAATCCAGTGTCTCGCCATCCCGCAGCAGCCTGTCCACGTTTAAGCTGACGCACTCGCCGCCTAATTTGCTGACGTTCATATCCGGGTCTGCCAGTAATTCTACCTCTTTCTCCCCTGCGTAAATGGGGATCTGGAAGGTTTTCCGCAGCTCGTCCGCCGCCATCATATGATCGAAATGGCCGTGGGTCAGCAGGATCGCCTGTGGAGTTAATTTCTCATCCCGGCATAATTTCGCCAGATATGGGGCGTTGTCACCTGGATCGATGATGATGCAGGGATTTTCCTCTCCCTGTGGTTCTTTGTATACAATATAACAGTTGGTGCTGATCATGCCGACCACGCACCTCTTAATCTTAATATCTGACATGTGCCCTCCTATCTCAAAACTGTTTTCTTACTGCTGATGTCGGATTGCTGCGTGTTTCGCACTCTCCCGTCGAACTTTTGGTCTTGGAACCCTGTATCAGCATAGAACACGAAAAGAGTCCCATACACTGGAACTCTTTTCTCGGCGGCTCCTTAGCCTGCCGTTCTCTCTATATCCAGAACTCCATCGATCTGACGCAGCTTATCGGTCAGTCGGTTCAGTTCCTCGATTCCATGAATATCAAAGGTCATCACGATGGTCGCTTTGCCCTGTTTGCTGGTGCGGACATTCATGGAAGTAATGTCGATCTGCCGCTCAGTAAATACCTTGGAAATATCCACGAACATACCGATCCGGTTATTTGCAAAGATCTGGATCTCGGTGGAATACCGCTCTTTGCTGTCTCCGTCCTCTGGCTGCTGCCACTCTGCGTCGATCAGACGGCTCCGCTCAGACTCTGGAAGATTGATAATATTGATACAATCCGTCCGGTGGATGGACACACCGCGCCCTCTGGTGACGAAACCAACGATCTCATCGCCTGGAACCGGGCTGCAGCATCTGGAGAACCGGACCGCCACATCGTGAATGCCTTTTACCACGATGCCATTCTTGGATTTCTTGGTCTCCGGAGCCTTTCCGTTCATATCGCCGATGCCATCTAAAATGGTGGCGTCGGTGACTTCCCGTTTGATCTTCTTGACCCGCTCTTCCATCATCTTATTGATGACCTGGCCCTCTTTCAGACCGCCGTGTCCGATGGAAGCCAGGACAGAATCCCAGTCCTTAAAGGCGTAACGCTTCATCACCTTGTCCATGAACTCCGGCTTGTTCAGATCCGGCCAGTTAATGCCCTTGGCCTTGCAGTAGCGGTCGATCAGCTCTTTACCACGGACAATATTATCCTCTTTTAACTCATTCTTGAACCACTGGTTGATCTTGTTCTTCGCCTGGGTGCTCTTCACCAGGGATAACCAGTCACGGCTCGGTCCCTTGCAGTTCTGGGACGTAATGATCTCAATCTGATCACCATTCTGGATCACATAGTCGATATTTACCAGTTTTCCATTGACTCTGGCACCAACCATCTTATTACCCACAGCACTGTGGATAGAATAAGCAAAATCAATCGGCGTGGAACCGCTTGGCAGTGTCTTTACATCACCGGACGGGGTGAAGCAGTACACACTGTCAGAGAACAGATCCAGGTCGCCTTTTACCATACTTAAGAACTCTTTGGAGTCATCCGTATCTCTCTGCCACTCCAGAATCTGGCGCAACCAGCTTAACTTGGCCTCGGCGCTTCCCTCAGCGATCGCTCCGCTTCCGCTCTCTTTGTATTTCCAATGGGCAGCGATACCATATTCTGCCGTGCGGTGCATCTCGTAAGTACGGATCTGGATCTCAAATGGCTGTCCGTTGTTGCCGATCAGAGTGGTATGCAGGGACTGATACATGTTCTGCTTCGGCATGGCAATATAATCTTTGAAACGGCCTGGGATCGGCTTATACATCTCATGGATCACACCCAGGGCCGCATAACAGTCTTTCACGCTGTCAACCATAATCCGGACCGCAAACAGGTCATAGATCTGCTCTAAGGTCTTATTCTGGTTGATCATCTTCTTATAGATACTGAAATAATGTTTCACACGTCCGTAGACCGTTGCTTCGATTCCGGCCTCTTTCATGTGATGCTGGACTTCCGTCACGATCTCCTGGACAAACTCGTCTCTGGAGTCTTTCCGCAGATTTACTTTCTCCACCAGATCGTAATAAACGTCCGGTTTTAAGAAACGAAGGGACAGATCATCCAACTCGATCTTAATTTTGGAAATACCAAGACGGTCCGCGATGGGCGCGTAGATCTCCAGGGTCTCCCTTGCCTTCTCCTTCTGCTTCTCCGGCTTCCAGAACTGGCCGGTACGCATGTTGTGAAGACGGTCCGCCAGTTTGATAATGATCACTCGGATATCTTTCGCCATGGCTAAGAACATCTTCCGCAGGTTCTCCGCCTGGATCTCTACCTTATCTTTATCCCAAGACAGCTGGGTCAGCTTGGTAACACCATCTACTAAGAAGGAAACCTCAGTTCCAAACTCCTTAGACAGCTCATCTAAGGTCATGCCGGTATCTTCTACCACATCATGTAAAAGTCCTGCTGCGATGGTCTCTTTATCCATCTCCAGATCTGCCAGAATGATCGCCACACATAAGGGGTGAATGATATAAGGTTCCCCTGATTTTCGTTTCTGATCTTTGTGACATTCATTGGCTACACGGTAAGCCTTCTCCACCATGCTGATATCATCAGACGGATGATACTGATGAATGGTTCTGATCAGATCCTGGTATAACACATCCGGGCTGGTGAAGGACGCCGGTGCTTCCAGTTCTTTTTCATTTAATTTTTTTGAGGGCTCCTGTGCCATAAATATCACCTTCTCCAACGTATTCATAATCCGTGCTAATCACGGTATGGGTATTATTATAAATTTATTTATACAAAAATGCAAGTTTTATTCCTGCAGAAGCCTTTCCACGTCCAAAAAACCCCATCCCTGCTGGTTTTTCGGCAGTTTTAAATCCACCGCCCGTTCTTTTAAACGAAGTTTCACGTCTCGGTTGCTTAAATGAGGATATTTTTCTAATAGTAAGGCAATGGCACCTGCTGCCACAGGAGTTGCCATGGAAGTGCCGCTTTTCATGGAATACTGGCCGCTCCGGTTGGTGCAGCTGACCACTTTGGCACCTGGGGCGATGATCTCCGGCTTGCAGATGCAGGCGGCGGTTGGGCCGCGGCCAGAATAGTCCACCATCACATTACCCCGGACCAGTACCTTCTTATGATCATCGGAGCAGCCTACGGTGATCACCTTCCGGCTGATTCCCGGCGTGGTCACGCTCATGTTGGCAGGCCCATGGTTTCCCGCCGCCACCACGACCACCAGGCCGTCATCCCATGCCGCCTCCACGCCCCGCACCAGGGCGGAGTCCTCGCTCATGTATTTCCCGGCGTAAGACCCTACGGAAATGTTGACGATCCGGATTCCTAAGCGGTCTTTCTGCCTCCGGATCCAGCTCAGACCGGCAAGTACATCAGAAGCATATCCATTTCCGGAGGGATCTAATACTTTTACTGCGATAATATGGCTTTCTGGTGCGATTCCTGCGTATTTTCCACCGGATTGTCTGCCGCTGCCGCCAATGATGGCCGCGATGTGGGTACCGTGGCCATTGTCGTCGTAGGGGGTGAGGCGATGGCCCACAGCATCGTAGAATCCGGCAATGCGGTCTTCGAAATCTATATGGGGGAAAATCCCCGTGTCAAGCACTGCGACGCCTACGCCTTTGCCAGTGAGACCTTCAGAGGCGGGGCCATTGCAGTGAATTAAGGTTCTGACATAGTCCACTTGGAGTGCCTTTCTTGTGGGGTATTCTTATTTTATGGTATGCAGGAATTTAAGAAGAGGGCGCTGGGATGGGAGGTTGGAGTGAAATTCTATCTTTTTTAGGGGAGTTTCTTGCGAATTTCTTAATAGGTTGTAGGGGGAATATTCAAATCTTAAGATTTTCTTCATAATTACTTTAATGAATCTACAATCTTTTCTGGGGGTGGTATTCTATACTTAGACCATAAGAAATCGCACAATCACAATCCTTTATCCTTTAACAAAAATCCTAAATCCTAAAGAAAAAACAATCACAAGAATATGCCCCGTATCGATTGATACGGGGTTTTTCTTTTGAGGAAATGGTGGTTTGGCGGTGTTGGCAATGGGGCCGCAAGAAAAAAGCTTAATTTCCTTTTGTATGCAAAAAGGCGGAGCGGCTTCCTTGTGGGAAGCGCTCCGCTGGCGTATCAGTAATTGTTCATTCAATCTGTAGTATCTAAAATTCTTAAAATTTCTTGTTCTTAATTGCAGATTGTTCCCAATTACAGGTATTTCTTCATAATATCGCAGAAATCAAATGTCGCAAAGTAATCCTTTGGCGTCTCGGCACGGCGGATCATCTGGACGGAGCCATCCTCTTTCAGAAGCAGCTCGGCGGATTTTAATTTGCCGTTGTAGTTGTAACCCATGGAGAAGCCGTGGGCTCCGGTGTCGTGGATCACCAGGTAGTCGCCCATGTCGATCTGTGGGAGCATGCGGTCGATGGCGAATTTATCGTTGTTCTCGCACAGGGAACCGGTGACGTCATATTTATGGTCGCATGGAGCGTTTTCTTTGCCCAGGACGGTGATGTGATGGTATGCACCGTACATAGCCGGACGCATTAAGTTGACGGCGCAGGCATCAACACCGATGTACTCTTTATGAGTATGTTTCTCGTGGATGGCTTTGGTTACCAGGCATCCGTATGGTGCCAGCATGAAACGGCCAAGCTCGGTGTAGAGAGCTACATCGCCCATGCCTGCTGGTACTAAAACTTCCTCGTATACCTTTCTTACGCCCTCACCGATGGCAAGAATGTCGTTTGGCTCCTGCTCTGGGCGGTATGGGATGCCGATGCCGCCGGAAAGGTTGATGAACTTAATGTCTGCACCGGTCTCCTTGTGCAGTTTCACTGCCACCTCGAAGAGAACTTTCGCTAACATTGGATAATACTCGTTAGTCACGGTGTTGCTTGCTAAGAATGCATGAATACCGAAGTTTTTCGCGCCTTTTGCTTTTAAGATCTTGAATGCCTCGAAGATCTGCTCAGTGGTCATGCCGTATTTAGCATCGCCTGGGTTGTCCATGATGTCGTTGCTGATCTTGAACAGGCCGCCTGGATTGTAACGGCAGCTGATGGTCTCCGGGATATAGCCGACCGTGTCCTCTACGCACTGGATATGGGTGATATCGTCTAAGTTGATGATAGCACCAAGATCGTTGGCAAACTTGAACTCCTCTGGCGGAGTGTCGTTGGAGGAGAACATGATCTCATGTCCGTGGAAACCACAGGCATCAGACATCATCAGTTCGGTCAGGGAAGAGCAGTCGGTTCCGCAGCCATAATCTTTTAAAATATTTAAGATAAATGGGTTTGGAGTCGCTTTCACCGCGAAATACTCGCGGAAGCCTTTGTTCCACGCAAATGCCTCTTTCAGACGCTTCGCGTTCTCCCGGATTCCCTTCTCATCATACAGATGGAATGGCGTCGGGTAAGTCTTGGTCATCTCCTGAACCTGCTCCAGGGTCACAAATGGTTTCTTTTCCATAATCATTTCTCCTCTTTTTTGTATTTTCGTATCAAAAAAGGCCCACCTAAGGCACAAATACTCTGTTAGCATTGTACCCTAAGCGGACCCCTTTGTCCAGTTAGTTCTTTATCAAGTTATCACGCAAACGTGAATCTGGGCTTGTTGCTTGCGAAAATTATAAAATCTTCACGATTCTCATAATATTGGTATGCTGTGCCGGCTCATGGCGTTTCTCATGATTTACCACGCCTGCGGTCACAACTGCCACATCACCGGATTTCAGAACGCCCTTATTCTTTAACAGATCCACGGAAGAAGCGATCAGGATATCTGTGGACTCTGCACGTTTTGCCATGTATGGAGTCACGCCCCAGTAGATCTGCATCTGGCGTACAGCGCTGGCGCTTGGGGATAAACCGATGATCCGTGCGCTTGGACGATACTTGGATAACAGTCTTGCAGTAAATCCGCTGATGGTCGGAGCGATGATTGCCTGTGCTTCCAGATCGTGAGCGGTAGATACGGAAGAGAAGCAGACCGCGTTGGAAATGCTCTTGCGGTTGTCTGCGGAGATCCGTCTCTCACGATATGCGCTGTAATCCAGATGGGACTCAGTCTCCTCTGCGATCTGAACCATCATCTTTAATGCCTCAACCGGGTACTTACCCATAGCAGTCTCACCAGATAACATGATGGCGTCGGTTCCATCATAAACTGCGTTGGCAACGTCAGTCACCTCTGCTCTGGTTGGACGTGGGTTGCGGATCATGGAATCCAGCATCTGGGTTGCGGTGATAACCGGCTTACAAGCCTCATTACATTTGCGGATAATGGTCTTCTGGATAAATGGAACCTGCTCTGCCGGAATCTCCACACCCATATCACCACGGGCTACCATGATGCCGTCGCTGGCCTCAATGATGGAATCCAGGTTCTCAATACCCTCTTCATTTTCAATTTTTGCAATGACTTTAATGTTAGAACCAGCTACCTCTAACATCTGCTTGATCTCGATGATCGCGTCTGCGTTGCGGACAAAGGAAGCTGCGATAAAATCAAATCCCTGCTCGATACCGAACCAGATATCCTCTTTATCCTTCTCGGTCAGTGCTGGAAGTTTTACCTTTACTTTTGGTACGTTAACGCCTTTTCTCTGGCCTAACTCACCGCCGTTAATTACGGTACAGTGGATCTCAGTGCCTTCCACGCTGGTTACCTGTAACTCGATCAGACCGTCATCAATCAGGATCTTATTGCCTGCGGTTACATCCTCTGGCAGACCTGCGTAGTTGATATGACCGATATTCTCATCACCTACGATCTGTCTTGTGGTTAAGGTGTATTCCTGTCCCTCAACCAGAGTAACCTTCTTCTCATCCTTTAACATACCAGTACGGATCTCCGGACCCTTGGTATCTAACAGCGCTGCGATCGGAAGACCTAACTCGTCACGGACGCTCTTTAACTGATCCAGACGTGTCTTCTGCTCCTCATGGCTGCCGTGGGAGAAGTTAAATCTGGCAATGTCCATACCGTTCTTTGCCAGGTTCATCATAATCTCGCGGTTATCCTCATTTGGACCCATGGTACAAATAATCTTTGTTTTCTTCATACATTCCCTCCAGAAAATAAAACTAGTAATTATTGGGGATTCTGCTCCCCTTCTGTTGTCACATGTTTGTGCGTATATAAGTGGTCCTGACAATATTCCAGGTTTCCTGCACATTTCGAACAATAGCGGAACTCCAAGTTCTCGCCATCTGCCTCCGTGCGGCCGCATACCGCACATCTATGCCTTGTCTGACCCGGCATACGGATCTTGGTCTGCTGTTTAAACTGCTGCTTTCTGTGGATCTCTCTCGGATTGATCCGGTTGTAATTCCTGGTCATCAGGAAAAATAAGATCACATTGGCTAAGGAAAGCACGATCTCGCAGCGGGTGCTGGCAGAACCAACCAGAAAACTATACACGTAAACCGCGGATTCTGCAATAGCCATCCACTTCGCTTTCACCGGAATTACCATAAATAAGTAAAACTGCACATCCGGGAAACAGATGGCAAAAGCCAAAAACAGGGAAAAATTCAAAAATCCGGTAGTCACATACAGATTCTGATGAAACACAAAATAGCTGACCAGGGCCGCTAAGATCTCTCCCACCATTCCCATCAGGAAAAATACATTAAACCGAAAGGCGCCCCAGACCCTCTCCAGCGTCACTCCCAGACTGTAATACAGAAACAGGGAAATGATCCCGAAGAAAACGCTGTCAAATACAAAGGTGCCCATGGTCGGCGGATAGATGATAAAGGTCACCAGTCTCCAGATCTGTCCATGCATCAGCGCTCCGATATCCAGGGATAAAAACCGCCAGTATGCCATCGGCGCAAACAGCTGGATCACCAGGCCAGCTCCATAAAGCATCACGATGTAATACATCAGATTCGGAATCGCGTATTTGCGGTATTTCTTTTCCAGTTTGTTCAAAAAATTCATTTCATCATTCCTTTATTATCAGATCATGCCCAACTCGTTTCCATTAAAACAGGTCTTTCTTGGAAAAAATGATAGCGACCAGCAGGGAAATGATCACTGCGATCACAATCACGATCCAGAACCCGTACGGATGCTCCGCAAATGGCAGTCCTCTTACATTCATGCCGTAAAAGCTGGATACCATAGTCGGAATGGAAAGTACGATGGTCATGGTGGTCAGAAGCTTCATGACAATGTTTAGGTTGTTGGAAATGACAGAAGCCACCGCCTCTGTGGTTCCGCTCAAGACACCGCTGTAAATGCCCGCCATCTCAATTGCCTGCTTATTCTCAATGATGACATCTTCCAGAAGTTCCGTATCTTCTGGATATTTCTTGATCTTTTCATTTCTCAGCAGCTTCTCAAATACAACCTCGTTGGAACGAAGAGACGTACTAAAATAAAGAAGGCTCTTCTCCAGCTCCATCAGTTCCATCAACTCCTGGTTCTTCTGGGCCTGGTGAAGTTTCCGTTCCACCAAGTCGCTCTTCTTATCGATAATACGCAGATACTGCAAAAAGAGGGAGGCGTTCTTATAGAGGATCTGAAGGATAAACCGGGTTTTCATATAAGTATGGAAATCCTTCACTCTTCCGTCCATAAATGCCGCCAGAATCGGGGTCTCTTCCAGACATACGGTGATGATGGCCTCCTCCGTGGTGATAATACCCAGAGGGATGGTCACGTACCAGTCCTTTCCGCTTCGCTCCTCAATGGAAGGGATATCCACCAGGATCAGGGTGTAATCATCTTCCACCTCGATACGGGAACGCTCCTCCTCATCCAGAGGGGCTCTGACGTGGTCGGGATCAATTCCGTAGGTCTCGGAAATCTCCAGGATCTCTGTGGCAGTCGGATTGGTCAGCGCAATCCACGCGCCATTCTGCATCTCATCTTTCTGATGGATCGCACCATCCTCTGTCATAAAAATCTGAATCATTCCCCCACCCCTTATCTGCCTATTCTCCTGTCAGCATGAATCTTTGACCTGTGATAATGCTTCCCGTGCATCTGCAAAATACGCCCAGGAAATGCATTATGACGCTACCATTATAGATTCTGACCTGCTGTTTGTCAAACAAATCAGCAGATTCACAAATATTTTACAATCCGTTCATGTTTTTTTAACACCCTCTTCTAATTGTATTCTTCCCGTTTTTGTGTTAAACTTTGTTAGTTACGATAGGATCATTTGCCTATGCGTATCGTTTTTTTTGCAAAGGAGGCAGGGGAAATCCCCGCATATATGAGTAAACAATATTCACTGGGAATCGACATCGGTTCCACAACCGTAAAAATTGCCATTACAGACAGTACATACAGCTCTGACCGTGCATCCTGGGATCAGGAAGCCGCACCTCAGGGCATGGTTTTTTCTGATTATGAGCGTCACTATGCCAATATTCAGGAGACTCTGGCTGCTTTGCTGCACCGCGCCCTGGAAAAATTAGGGCCTATCGAGCTTCACCCGGTCATTACCGGTTCCGGCGGCCTGACACTGTCCAAACACCTGGAGGTTCCATTTGTCCAGGAGGTCGTAGCTGTGGCTACTTCCTTAAAAGATTATGCGCCGAAAACGGACGTTGCCATCGAGCTTGGCGGCGAGGACGCAAAAATTATTTATTTCACCGGAGGCATCGACCAGCGTATGAATGGTATCTGCGCAGGCGGCACCGGTTCCTTTATTGACCAGATGGCGTCTCTTCTTCAGACAGATGCCGCTGGATTAAATGAATATGCCAAAAATTACCAGATGATCTATCCCATCGCAGCCCGCTGCGGCGTATTTGCCAAGACAGATATCCAGCCGCTAATCAACGAGGGTGCGACCAGAGAGGACTTATCCGCCTCTATTTTCCAGGCGGTTGTCAACCAGACCATCAGCGGTCTGGCCTGCGGCAAACCGATCCGTGGAAATGTAGCCTTCCTCGGCGGTCCGCTTCATTTCTTATCCGAGCTTCGGGAGGCGTTTATCCGCACCCTGCATCTGACGGATGAGCAGATCATCGCACCGGCCCACTCCCATCTGTTCGCAGCCCTTGGCGCTGCCATGAACAGTAAGGAAGACGTGACGATTTCCATAGAAGACATGATCCACAAGCTGGAACACGGCATCAAGATGGATTTTGAAGTGAAACGTATGGCGCCATTATTTGCCACCCACAAGGATTATGACGCGTTTCTGACCCGTCACAGTGAACACTGCGTAAAGAAGGGTTCCCTGTCAGATTACGAGGGCAACTGCTATCTGGGTATCGATGCCGGTTCCACCACCACTAAAATCGCATTGGTTGGCGAGGACGGCTCCCTGTTATACAGCTTTTACAGCAGCAATAACGGAAGCCCACTGGCCACCGCCATCCGCTCCATGCGGGAGATCCGGGCACTTCTTCCTGAGAAAGCCCACATTGCCTGGTCCTGTTCCACCGGATACGGTGAGGCGCTGTTAAAATCCGCGTTTATGCTGGATGAGGGCGAAGTCGAGACCATCTCCCATTTCTATGCGGCAAAATTCTTTGAGCCGGACGTAGACTGTATCCTGGATATCGGCGGACAGGACATGAAATGCATCAAGATCAAGGACAACAGCGTAGACAGTGTCCAGTTAAATGAGGCCTGCTCCTCCGGATGTGGCTCCTTTATCGAGACATTTGCCAAGTCCCTGAATTATTCTGTGGAAGATTTTGCGAAAGAAGCTCTGTTTGCACAGAACCCGACCGACTTAGGTTCCCGCTGTACCGTATTTATGAACTCCAACGTTAAGCAGGCCCAGAAGGAAGGCGCAACGGTGGCTGATATTTCCGCAGGTCTGGCTTACTCCGTCATCAAGAACGCATTATATAAGGTAATTAAAATTACAAGCCCGGCCGATCTGGGTACCCATGTGGTAGTCCAGGGTGGTACCTTCTACAATGACGCCGTTTTAAGGAGTTTCGAACAGATCTCCGGTTGTGAGGCAGTCCGTCCGGATATCGCCGGTATCATGGGTGCGTTCGGCGCTGCCCTGATCGCAAGAGAACGGTATGAAAAGGACAAGGAGACCTCCATGCTGCCGTTAGACAAGATCATCGGCTTACAGTATGAGACCTCCATGGCCCGCTGTAAGGGCTGTACCAACCGCTGTGTCCTGACCATCAACCGCTTTGAGGGCGGACGCCAGTTTATCAGCGGCAACCGCTGTGAACGTGGTCTTGGCAAAGAAAAAACAAGAAAAGAAATTCCAAACCTCTTTGATTATAAGTATCACCGGATCTTCGACTACGAGGCTCTGACAGCTGACCAGGCTCCAAGAGGCACCATCGGTATCCCGAGAGTCTTAAATTTCTATGAGAATTTCCCATTCTGGGCAGTGTTCTTTAAGGAATTAGGCTTCCGCACCGTATTGTCCCCACAGTCCACCAGAAAGATCTATGAGCTGGGCATTGAGTCCATCCCCAGTGAGTCTGAGTGCTATCCGGCGAAGATCGCCCACGGACATGTGTCCTGGCTCATTGCCCAGGGCATCAAAACCATTTTCTATCCTTGTATTCCGTATGAGCGGAATGAACAGCCGGAGGCAGGCAACCACTACAACTGCCCGATGGTCACCTCTTACGCGGAGAATATCAAGAATAACGTAGAAGAGCTGGACGAACAGCATGTCCGGTTCTTAAATCCTTTTATGGCATTTACCAATGAGGAGATCCTGGCAAAACAGCTGGTAGCAGAGTTCCAGAAGGAATTCCAGATCCCGGAAGCAGAGGTGAGAAATGCCGTCCATAAAGCCTGGGAAGAGTTAGACGCAGCCCATAAGGACATCGAGAAAAAGGGCGAGGAGACCATCGCCTGGTTAAAGGAGCACAACCGCAGAGGTATTGTCCTGGCGGGACGCCCTTACCACATCGACCCGGAGATCCATCATGGTATCCCGGAGATGATCACTTCCTACGGCATGGCAGTTCTGACTGAGGACTCTGTGGCACATTTAGGCAAGGTGGAGCGGCCTCTGATCGTTACTGACCAGTGGATGTACCACTCCCGTCTGTATGCAGCCGCTTCTTATGTAAAGACCAGCGACTGCCTGGACTTGATCCAGTTAAACTCCTTCGGATGTGGTCTGGATGCCGTTACCACTGATCAGGTCCATGACATTTTAGCTTCCGCAGGAAAAATCTATACCGTATTAAAGATCGACGAGGTCAACAACTTAGGCGCTGCCCGGATCCGTGTCCGTTCTCTGATCGCAGCATTAAAGGTACGTGACCGGAACCATTACCAGAAAAAAGTGGTTTCCAGCGCTTATAACCGTGTGCTGTTCACCAAGGACATGAAAAAGGACTACACGATCCTTTGTCCACAGATGTCACCGATCCACTTTGACCTTCTGGAGCCGGCCATCCGCTCCTTCGGTTATCACATCGAAGTGCTGCAGAACCACAATCGTTCTGCGGTAGACGTAGGACTCCAGTATGTGAATAATGACGCCTGCTATCCGTCCCTGATCGTCATTGGTCAGATCATGGACGCCCTGTTATCTGGTAAATACGATTTAGATCACACGGCTATCTTCATGAGCCAGACCGGCGGAGGCTGCCGTGCGTCCAACTACATCGGATTTATCCGCCGTGCCTTAGAGAAGGCCGGTATGCCGCAGATCCCGGTTATCTCCATCAATGCTAACGGCATGGAGACCAACCCGGGCTTCTCCTTCACGCCGCTTATGTTAACCAAGGCCATGCAGGCAGTTGTTTACGGCGATATCTTCATGCGGGTGCTTTATGCTACCCGTCCTTACGAGAAAGAGCCGGGCTCTGCCAACGCCCTTCATGAGAAATGGAAAAAACGCTGTATCAAAGCGGTTTCCAAGAAAGCTCCGGCTATGATGGAATTCAGTAAGCTTATCCGCGGCATCATCCACGACTTTGACAACCTGCCAAGAGTCGATGTGAAGAAGCCGAAGGTCGGCATTGTTGGAGAGATTTTAGTAAAATTCTCCCCTCTGGCCAACAACCATATCGTAGAGTTACTGGAATCGGAAGGTGCTGAGGCCGTGATGCCGGATCTGATGGATTTCCTGCTCTACTGCTTCTACAACAGCAATTTCAAGGCAGAAAACTTAGGAGGCAAGTCTTCTACTGCCCGTTTATGCAATATGGGCATCTCCTTGCTGGAATACTTCCGCAAAGTAGCCCGCAGGGAACTGGAAGCCAGCAGCCACTTCAACCCGCCAGCCCGGATCCAGAATCTGGCTAATATGGCTAAGGATTTTGTATCCTTAGGCAATCAAACCGGTGAAGGCTGGTTCCTGACCGGTGAGATGTTAGAGCTGATCCACAGTGGCGTCAACAACATCGTCTGCACCCAGCCATTTGGATGTCTGCCGAACCACATCGTAGGAAAAGGTGTCATCAAAGAGCTGCGCCGGGCTTATCCGGAATCCAATATTATCGCAGTCGATTACGACCCAGGCGCAAGCGAGGTTAACCAGTTGAACCGTATTAAATTAATGTTAGCAACAGCGCAGAAAAATTTGTAGTTGCCAGGGTGTCAAAGAGATCGGCGTTCATGCTTGCATGAAAACGCCAGTCTCCTTGACACCCGCCCAGGACATGAGGAAGTAGCGATTTGCCGCAAGGCAAATCAGCGGATTTCGAATGTCCGTCAGAATTGCGGGAGCTGCGAAGCAGCGGAGCAATTCTGAGG
>CAKRWX010000021.1 GCA_934418055.1 uncultured Lachnospiraceae bacterium | reverse complement strand
CTGGATTTTCGTGGGAAAATGATTATTTACCTATATTGAATGTTGTGATATCTGATGAGGAGAAACGGAAACAGGTCCTAGCATCATTTATCGAAGTCACAGAACGGTTGGATGAGAAAATAATTGGGATATTCCATAGAGATATCGATGTGGATGTGATTCTTTATCTTGGTTTGTGTAATGCAGCAGGGCGGGTCACGATGATTCATGGCAGAAGAGTGATTCTCCTTGGAATCGAAAAGATTATGGAATTAAACTGGTGCGATATAAATTCTATGACAGGATTGATTATCCATGAATTGGGGCATGTTTATCAGGCTCAATACGGAGTGATGGATTTGCAGGCGGATTCTGTGGCTGATCAATTTCTATGGCAGCTTTTTACAGAAGGTGTCGCAATGGTTTTCGAACAAGAGGTCATGGGAGATCCAGAATATTTTCATCAAGGTAATTGTGAATGGAAAAATTGGTGCAGACAAAATATAAAACTCATCAAACATTCATTTGTAAATGATCTGAAAACGATGACTCACGAAAACCAAAGATACTTTGGTGATTGGGTGCGTTTTCATGGATATGGCGATACAGGTTATTATCTCGGAACAGTTTTTGTCCGTTACCTTCTCCAGTATGATGAGTTTGATCAGATTATTCAATATAGAATCCATGAAGTAAGAAAATATTTCAATTCTTTTGTAGAGATATTATAAGTGGATAGAAAGTTTTTTATATTTTAGCTAATAAAATGTGGAACGGCCAGAAACATAGGAGGCAGGCACGTCCGGTGTGAATCATTTCCGCCTGCCTCCGGGCTATTTACCAAGTTGATTCAACATTCAATACTATTTTCTTTTCCGTGATAACGTCCGTTTCCCCTTCTTCGTCGTAGTATAAGACGACCGTTTCCTCTCCAGCATCAGATTAAACTCTTCCTGACTGATTCCACTGGCCTCCAGCCGCGCCAGGCGTTTCTGCTTGCGGAGAATGCGTTCTTCTTCCTCCTTCTGTTCATGTCTGGCATGGAGAACGACTGCGATGGCAGCGATAGCTCCGCCGACGAAAAGAACTGCCAGGACGATCCATACGATGGATGGAACGTGGAAGGTGGCAAGAGGAGATGAATCATCACGGGTCTTGTCTGGGAGTGTGACATCCGGAAGTGTCTGGGGGGTACTATCCGATGTGTTGTTGACAGAACCGCCTTCTGGATTGCCAGAAGCCCTTGTAAGGGATTCTACATCGGCTGTGGAAGAATCCTCATTCGAACCATTTTCGCCGCTCAAAACCGATCCTGGAGCGCCAGAGGCCATATCTGAGCTGTCTGCACCAGCAGTATTCTCGGTTTGTGGAGAGAGGGACAGCTTTAAATAAGCAGTTCCGATCTTTCTCTGGCCCCACTGGTACGAGATCTGAGCAATGGCGCCCTTGGGGGCATCGGCCGGGAGATCGTAGGAGATCTGGGAGGTGACGGAGGAGAAATCGGAAGATTTCGGGATGGTTACCTTACTGTCCGGGTCGATCATCAAGCCTGCTAATTCCGAAGTAGTCAGTCCGGCGATGGTCATGTCGTTGGCTACGGACTGGTAAGTGGTGTCGTAGTCTCCTGCGGAGACTGTCTGGAAATTCTGGAAACCAAAGTCTAACAGGGCTTTGGTGTCGGTGTACTGGGTCTGGTGGCCGTTTAAGACCACGGATACCAGGGTCATGCCATTTCTGCGGGCAAAGGTTACCAGGGTATTGCCGGCCAGGGACGTGTATCCGGTCTTGCCGCCGATACAGCCCTCGTAATATTCCGGCATATTTTTCTTTAACATCTTGTGTCCCGGATAGATGCGTCCGCCCTCCGGATTCCGCTTGGTCACAGGCAGATCGTAGTATAAGGTGGAGTCGATCTCCAGAAAGGTCGGATTGTTTAAGGCAGCCCGTCCAATTAACGCCATATCATAGGCGGAAACATAGTGATCCGGGTTATTTAAGCCGCTTGGATTGGCAAAATGGGAATCCTGGCAGCCGAGAGATGCCGCTTTGGCGTTCATCATTTCCGCGAATGCTTCCGTGGAACCGGCTACGTGTTCTGCCAGGGCATTGGCGGATTCATTGGCGGATTTCAGTAAGAGGGCATACAGGCAGTCCCGGACGCTTAACACATCGCCCTCATCCAGTCCGGCGCTGCTGCTTCCCGCCTCTACATTGTAGACGGCGTTGTGGGAAAAGGTCACCATTTCATCCAGAGAGCAGTTTTCAATCACCACCAGGGCTGTCAGGATCTTGGTGATACTGGCCGGATAGTAGGCAGTGTGGATGTTCTTTCCGTAAAGGACCGTTCCCGTGTCGGCGTCCATTACGATGCCGCCTTCCGCCTGGATCGGCACGTAGTCCGGCCATGTGGCCTCTGCGTAGGCATGAAACGGTTTGATCAGGGAAAATACCAATGTCAGACATAATAAAAAATGAAAAATTCGTTTCATCAAAAATCTCCGTTTTATTAAAGTGAAAAACAATTCTGCAAGTCAGTGCATTTCAAACGCTGGCAACCAGGTATATGGACTTGCAGGCAGAAGACCGAAATCCTATGCGTTTGCCGGACGGGAGCCATCCGCCTGCTTTCTCTGGCGCTTCTCCCGGCGCAGCCACCAGCGTGACACTCCGAAGATGACTGCCACGCTGATGCCGAACACCAGAGCAATATAAGAAGCCGTATCCACAAAAAATGGCTCCGGAACAATATTGATCAACAGATCCGTCGCAGGATCTAACAGCCACAAGTCATTGTTGAAGAAAATATGGTGGAAGATCACGAAATATTTCGTGAAATCTGTGGATATCACAAGTCCCAGCACACAGATCATGGCAAAAAACAGTCCGGTTCCCCAGCAGACAGACCGTGGAACCACCAGGGCGATATCTGCCTTCAGAAGCCACAGAAGAGCCACGCAGACAAATGCCGTGATGATGCAGATCCGCCGCAGCACCAGCGCCCCAACAAACAAACCTCTGACGTCCTCCATATGGGCGATCTCCCGGTCATTGAAGAATTCCCGCGGCTGTCCGTCCACGATGGTCGGAACATGTAAGTCGTCCCGGTTGCCCCGCAGGTACGCCATCATTTCTTTCGTCACATCTAACAGATCATCCATTTCCATATGGACATCTTCCGTTACGTTGTACTTCGAGTATTCCCGCTCATAATACCCAGGAGTCCAGTAAGTCACCGCCTCCACAGATGTGATCAGAAGGGTCACGATCAGGCAGAAGGAGAACAGGATCCCAAGGGCGTAGGAAACCACTTGATTGTCTTTCATCATATTCCTCGATTCTTATCTTCAGATTTAGGGAAATAAATCCCATAATAGCTGTATTATAGGTAACTATTCAGTAGGTCTGCGCACATGCTGCGCTGACCGTAAGAACACATAGGCTAGAAAGCAAAAATCCCATCAGCGAAGCTGATCTGGAATGGATTTTTGCTCGTAACTATGAAGGTACTGAATAGTTACTATTATAGTAAAAATGCGAAGGGATGTCCAGAGGTGAAACAGGAGGGCACAAAAAAAGAGAAGCGCTTACGCACGCTTCTCTTTCTGTCTTTTGATCACCTTCAACCGTGTAAACTCCTCACGCTCCTTCTCCTCCAGAGCATTGGTGATATCTTTCGTCAATGTCTCGTAGGTCGGGATGGTGATGTTTTTCAATGCGTTTGCACGTTTCTGCGTTTTTTTAATATTGTTGGCCAGACGGTAAGCGGAATTTTCCACCATGGATAACTTGATGGTCAGTTCCTTTACCTTGTCGAATTTTACTCTGGCGTCATCTAAGGACTCCCTTGTGTTGTAGTAAGCATAGGTCGGGTTAATGGGGGCCTCCTCGTGCTGTACCAGGGGGATCTCGGTTCCCATGATACTGCGGGCTTTGATGCGGATTCCATTTTCAATCGGAATGGAAGAGCTGATCTCCTGGACGTAGTTGATGCCCAGCTCGATGTTGGCCTTCTGGAGGGACTCGTAAGCCTCGCGGAAGGTGGAGTCGATCTCTGACTGGATATCTCTCGCCTGGTCGATCAGATCCATCAGCTCCCGGATCAGGATGTTCCGCTTCTTATCCATCAGCACATAGCCCTGCTTTGCCAGAGCCAGAGAGTTCTTGGCCAGAATCAGGTTACCCTTTGTAGGGAATGTATTCGGATTCATGAAAAACCCTCCTATTCTTTGTCAGCACCCGTGTCCGCAGGTTTATAATACTGATCCAGGATCTTGGTATCGATACGGTCTAACTCTTCTCTTGGCAGCATGCCGAGAAGCTCCCAGCCGATATCCAGAGTCTCTAAGATGGTACGGTTCTCGGTCGGACCCTGTCCGATGAAGCGGCTCTCAAATGCCTTACCGAATGCCAGGTATTTCTTATCGATCGGGGATAACTCGTCTTCACCGATAACGGATGCCAGCGCTCTTGCGTCACCTACTTTGGCGTAGCAGGAGAACAGCTGGTTGGCAACATCCTGATGGTCTTTTCTGGTGTAGCCCTCACCGATACCATCCTTCATCAGACGGGACAGAGAAGGAAGGACACTGATCGGCGGGTAAACGGACTGACCGTTTAAGTTACGGTCCAGAACGATCTGGCCCTCGGTGATGTAACCGGTAAGGTCAGGGATCGGGTGGGTGATATCGTCGTTTGGCATGGTTAAGATCGGGATCTGGGTCACAGAACCTTTGCCGCCTTTTACGATACCGGCGCGCTCATAAATAGTTGCCAGCTCACTGTATAAGTATCCCGGGTAACCTTTACGGGATGGGATCTCTCCTTTGGAGGAGGAAACCTCACGCATAGCCTCTGCAAAGGAGGTCATATCGGTTAAAATAACCAGGATGTGCATGCCCTTCTCAAATGCCAGGTACTCTGCCAGTGTCAGGGCTACCTTTGGTGTGATCAGACGCTCAACCACCGGGTCATTTGCCAGGTTGATGAACATGGCTACGTGGGAGGAAACACCGCTCTCTTCAAAGGTGCGGCGGAAGAAATCAGCCACATCGTATTTGACACCCATGGCGGCGAATACGATAGCGAATTCCTCGTCAGAATCCTCTCCCAGAGAAGCCTGCTGTACGATCTGTGCAGCCAGCTGGTCATGTGGAAGACCGTTGCCGGAGAAGATCGGCAGCTTCTGGCCACGGATCAGGGTGGTCAGACAGTCGATAGCAGAAATACCGGTACGGATATAGTTACGTGGGTACTCACGGCTTACCGGGTTTAATGGTTTGCCGTTTACGTCTAATTTGATGTCGGAACGGATGTCGCCCAGACCATCGATCGGAACGCCGATACCGTTGAAGGTACGGCCAAGCATATCTTCTGATACAGCTAACTCCATAGGATGTCCGGTCAGACGTGTGTGAGTGTTCCGGAGAGCCATTCCTTCTGTACCTTCAAATACCTGGATGATGGCTTTGTCCTCGTAAACCTCAACAATACGTCCCAGCTTCTTTTCATTGCCGCCCACGGTCATTTCCACGATCTCATCGTAGCTGGCGCCGCGAACGCCTTCCAGGACCACCAGAGGTCCGTTGATTGCACTTAAACCTAAATATTCAACTGCCATTTGGAACCTCCTTCTTACGCGTTTCTTTCAATGACGTCTTCATAGAATGCGTCAATGTCTTTTTTATACTGTTCAAACAGTTCCGGCTTGTCATTCGGGATGTCGTATTTCATGGCGATGACCTTATCGAAGATCTTATCCTCTTTCAGGACAGACATCGGCATACCCATGGAAATCAGGGATTTGGACTTCTTGTACAGGTACAGGATCACATCCATCATGGCGAACTGTTTGGTCATCGGTACACAGGTATCATCCTTGTGGAAGGCATTCTGCTGTAAGAAGCCGACACGGATGACCTTGGCGATCTCCAGGATCAGTTTCTGGTCATCAGGCAGAACATCGCTGCCGATCAGTTTTACGATCTCCATTAAGCTGCTTTCCTGGTTTAACAGGTACATTAAGCGGTTGCGGTAGTCCACAAATTTGGGATTTACATGGTCATTGTACCATGGCGCTAAATCTGTTAAATACTCGGAGTAGCTGGTCAGCCACTGGATCGCAGGATAATGTCTTGCGTAAGCTAAGGATTTATCCAGTCCCCAGAAGCAGCGGACGAAACGCTTGGTGTTCTGGGTAACAGGCTCGGAGAAATCACCACCCTGTGGGGAAACTGCTCCGATGATGGTAACAGAACCTTCGGTTCCATTTAAGTTCTGCATCATTCCGGCTCTCTCATAGAAAGCGGAAAGACGGGAAGCCAGATATGCCGGGAAACCTTCCTCGGCCGGCATCTCCTCCAGACGTCCGGAAAGCTCTCGCAGAGCCTCTGCCCAACGGGAAGTGGAGTCTGCCATGATGGCTACATCGTAGCCCATATCGCGGTAATACTCAGCCAGTGTCAGACCGGAGTAAAGACTTGCCTCACGGGCAGCAACCGGCATGTTGGAGGTGTTGGCGATCAGAGTGGTACGGTCCATCAGAGGGTTGCCGGATTTCGGGTCGATCAGCTCGCTGAACTCCTCCAGAACCTGGGTCATCTCATTTCCACGCTCGCCGCAGCCGATGTAGATGATCACATCTGCGTCAGACCATTTTGCGATCTGGTGCTGGGACATGGTCTTGCCGGTACCGAAACCGCCTGGGATCGCTGCTGTACCACCCTTGGCCAGTGGGAACATGGTATCCATGATACGCTGTCCGGTGATCAGCGGAACAGATGCCGGATAACGCTTTGCTGTTGGACGCGGTACACGGATCGGCCATTTCTGGGTCATGGAAAGCTTTTTCTCGGTTCCATCTAATAACTGTAAGGTCAAAATGGTGTCGTTGATGGTGTATCTGCCATCAGCAGCAACATCGACGACATAGCCCTCTAAATCCGGTGGAAGCATCACCTTGTGGGTGATAGCCGGGGTCTCCGGAACCTCTGCGATGATAGAACCCGGATACAGGCGGTCACCTGCTTTTACAGTCATATGGGTCTCCCATAATTTCTGGGTATCCAGGGAATCTACATTCACACCGCGGCCAATGTAAGCGCCGCCTTCTTTTGCGATCTCGCTTAATGGACGCTCAATACCGTCGAAAATGTTATTTAAAATACCAGGTGCCAGGGTAACGGATACCGGAGCGCCGGTACCGGTTACGATCTCACCAGGTTTCATACCGGTGGTTTCCTCATATACTTCAATGATGGTATCATCGGAGGCCAGACCGATTACCTCACCAACCAGATTGTCTTTACCGACATAGACCATTTCATGCATCTCAAAGCCGACATCGCCCTTGATGTGGACGATAGGGCCGTTGATGCCATAGATAACGCCTGTCTTAGCCATGGATGGTACCTCCTGTCTGTGCTGCTGAATCGAACTGGAAATTCTCTCTTGCCTCGGCAAGCTTTGCCTGGAAGGAGTTGTCGATCAGGATGTTTTTGCCTGGGATCACGGCTCTGGTGCCGCCCAGGAAAGAATATTCGCTGATCCGTACATCGGCCTGGTGCTGCATAGCCAGATTGTGGAGCTTTTCTTCATCAGCCGGATCAATATAGATGATCATTGGCTCGCCGTCTGCGATCTTGACAGCGTCCGCTACCTGTGCATCTAAGAGTCTGCCATACTCGGCAGTCTCCATGAAGTTTGCAAGCATATCGCGGAGTTCTACAAATAATTTATCCTTTAATTCGTCCTGCTTATGACCGAGAGTCCGTTTTAAGTTGATCTGCTCGATGGACAGCTTTTTGTTGATGTCCTTCTGGATCTTCTGGGTCTCTGCCTTGATCTGCATATCTGCACGGCGATGGGCGTCTGCCTGATGCTCTTCAAACGTCTTTTCAAGTGCCTGCGTATATTCGTCCAGCATATTTGCGCTGCGGACTCTCGCATTTTCCAGACAGTACTTCTGGAAACGTTCTAATTTTTCTTCCGTTGTCACGACGACCACCTCTTTCTTATATCTTATAATTTCAATCCAATGGCTTCATTGACATAGGAGGTGATAAAGTCTGGCTTGCGGCCGGTTCCATGTCGGTCGGGAATCTCCACAAACAGAGGGATCCGGTTCAGCTTTACTTTGTTTACCAGTTCCGGAAAACGGCGGCCAAACCCTTCTGTAAGAAGAACGATGCCAACCTCTTTATCGGCCATGACCTTATCAAGTTCCTTCTGAAGCTCATCTTTTCCATGAACGACACAGCCCTCGACACCTGCCAGGCGCATGCCAGTCCAGGTATCGATGTTGTCGCTGATCAGGTACATTTTCATGGATTAGAACTTACCTAAGATCATGAAGGAGATGATCAGACCATACAGACAAACACCTTCGGCAAGTCCTACGAAGATTAATGATTTACCAAGGATAGAACCGTCCTCGCTGATCGCACCTAATGCAGCGGAAGCAGCAGCGGATACGGCGATACCACCACCGATACAGGACATACCGGTAGAAAGAGCAGCAGCGACACAGCCCATACCTAAAGCGGAAGAGGTCTCAGCAGCAGCTTCAGCAGCGAATGCGTTGCCGGAGAACATCAGTACGGAAGATACGATCAAGGTACCGAAGAACAGGAATACATTGATGCCTAAAGCGGTTTTATAACGGCCTTTTGTTTTCTCACCCATGGCGAATGCGCCGAAAGGAACAACGATGCTTAAGATTAATGCTGCGGCTAATGTGATTTTAACTAATAAACTCATGATTTTACTCTCCTTTTATAAAGTGAATTAAAAAATTAAGCTTTTCCGTAAGGCCTGAATGCGCGGCCGGTACCACGGTAGAAACGGCTGAATAACTCGTAGTATTCCAGACGAAGTACCTGGATACCAACGATCAGGCCCTCCATACCGCAGACAAATAAGTTGCCAAGGACTACGACAGCCCAGTTTGGATTGCCTGCTTCCACGCCTGCCAACATCAGTACAACCTCCATCATAGCCGCATGGCTGACTGCGAATGCTCCCACACGGACGAAGGAAAGAGTGTTAGAGAAGTAGCTCAAACATACCTCAAATAATTCAAAGAAGCCCTGCACAAAGAACATGACCTTGCTGTCCTCGATCAGATGGCTCTTTTTCTCAACCAGTGCGGTCAGAGGCTCTTTACAGAAGATCACCAGAAGCGGGATCACAAACATCACAACCAGTACGATAGCAGCAGGAAGTGCATGTCCGGTCATGTAAAGTGCCAGGGTAACGGTCAGAGCGCCGTAAAATACCAGTCCGGCAACACCATTGGTATCAAACCAGGTCTTTTCGGTATTGTGCTCCTTCACGCTGTTATAGATGTTTAAGACCATGGTCAGAAGGATGATCAGCATACCAAGACCGATGGCAACCACGAATACGGTGTTTAAGTTGCCGACAAATGGAACCTGCATCATGGCTGTCTTTGGATGGAGCCACAGGGCAGGAATGACATCTTCAAAACCGAAGAAGCTGCCGAAGAGGAATCCAAAGATGGTGGAACAGAAGCCACAGCGGGAAAGAATGCCCGCAAGGTTCATTTTCTTAAAATGATACAGAAGCCAGCCGCCGATCATCAGGCATAAGCCTTGTCCCACATCTCCGAACATGAAACCGAAGAGAATGGAATAGGAAAGACCGATCAGGACGGTCGGATCTAACTCATTGTAGGACGGAAGTCCGTACATATCCACGAACATTTCGAAAGGCTTGAACAGCTTGCAGTTTTTCAGCTTTGTCGGCGGGCGGCTGGTGATGTTATCATGATTGTCTTCTACGATGCAGAAGGCCATGACATCATTAGCCATTTCACGCTGCAGGCTCTCAGCCTCTTTCTCCGGCATCCAGCCACATAAAATGTAGTGGGTGTGAGCCTCATCATGGTTGGTACAGGCTGCTAATTTGCGGATATCAAAGTTTTTGGTGAAGATAGCCAGGCGTTTTACAGCCGCTGACAGATCTTCTCTGGCATTTTCAGAAGCAACGTTTAATGCCTGATCTGCCTTGGCAACCTGAGCTTTCAGATCAGAAATTTTTCCGGTCAGCAGATCAGAAGCCTGCTTTGCGGTTCCTTCATATTCATCCGGAATGAAAGTACGCTCAAAGTGCATGGAAGCGTAGATGGCATCTACCTTGTCGCTGATGCTTCCCGGGACGAAGTAAACGCACCATACATATTCCTGATCCTCATCACAGCGGTAAAGAACCGTGTCTACGGAATCGTATACATAGTTATAAAACTTGTCATAATATTCCTTGGAAATGCGTCCAAAACGGAATTTGATAAATTTAAAATGGAGAATGCTGCTGATATCATAATCCAGCTCGGAGAAGTGGGAAATCTTCCCCAGGGAGCTTTCCGCTTCCTCTAAGGATTTCTGTAAGGCTTCTTTCTTAGAAGCCAGCTCCTCAAACTGCTTTTGGCAGCGTGTTACAATGGCAACCGCCTCATCCAGAGAGATCTCCCTGGCATTGTCGATGGTTTCCTTAGGAAAAGAGTCGGTCAGAAGGCAGGCCTGCTGATAAACATCTTTATAAGGGTTGGTCGCCATAAATGGTCTTAAGTTGGATACGGTTTTTAATTCTGACAGAGCGTTCTCGTACTGCATCTCGTGTTTGGAGAGATACTGGTCGATGACACGGTCCATGTCGTCCTTATGGCCGGTAACGCTTAAGAACTTCATTTTTTCAATCACAGTTGTTAGCCCCCTTTAGTGTTTGATTACATAGGAACAAATGGTGTCTGCCCCCAATCCGTATCGAATGCCTTCGATCACGGTGATGATTCTCTGAACCTCCTGTTCTTTAAAATAAAGATAGGTATTCAGAGCTGCGACGGAATAAGGCTGTCTCTGAACCGTCAGCCGGTGAACCCGGTCTAAGACTTTTTCATACAGCTCCTCCAGATCCGGCTGCTGGTACAGATCTGTTGTGAACATGGAACCGTAGGAAGTGGTTTTCAGAGCAGCGAAAAATCCATCTACCCCTTCACTTTCTACTAATTTGCGGATATCATCGCGGTGCAGATGGTAAGAGATCGGGATCAGCAGCGCGTAAATGTCAGCAGTAGAAAGCTGATAATACTTTTTGGAACGGTAGATCCACTGGATATTTAACAGATCCAGCTTGCTTCCGAAGCACTGGGTCAGGATCTCAGCCTCTTTTTTGGAAAGGTAAGAAGCCTGTTTCCACATGGTCTTAAAATAAAGAAGATCCATCTTTAATTCATAGTCAAACAATGTGGTTCCCGGTGTTTCTGCCAGATCAGCCAGAAGATCGTAAAATACAGTACCCCCTAAATTCGAAACGAAATCCTGGATCGTCTGGGCGGAAGACAGGGCCATTAAATTCAGGTGAGAGTGCTTCTCAAAGAACTCCTGAAATAAGGAAAGGTCCAGATCCGGATTCCGGTGATCCAGTACGCATCTGAGACAGCGTTTTAATATGGCGATCTCATAATGCAGAAAATAAAGATCCAGAAACTTCCGCTGGGAAACTCTGGAAAAGCGGTAAAGCTTAGTGAAATCCCGGTATTTGGAAAGAAGCAGCCGCTGTTCGATGGCGCTGCGGTGAAAGGACTGGTCGTCCACATCGCTGAAAAGGTCTTCGTAAGCGGGCTGGCGTTTTAAGTATTCCAATGCCTCAGGAACATTTTCTAAAGCAGCCATTTCCCGGAGCTTATCTTCTGAAAGAAGCTTGCTCTGCATGGATTTCACTTTCGTGGCAATACCGCTGTAAGCTAATAAGCCACTCATACGCTCACCTCTCTGTCATCGTTCGAAAGAGAGCCTGTGCATATTCTGTGTGATGGGCAGCATAGCTGTCCTCCATCTGCCGTAAGGTCTCCTCAGCATCAGATTTCTGCTTAGACAACTTGGCTTGCATATCGACTTCCATCTGAGTACGCAGATCTGCTAACTTTTTGGCAGTGTCAGCCTGGATCTGGGCATCAAAGCTGGATGTCTTGTCTGCCATCTGAGCAGCGATCTCTTTTTTACGGGCGTTGGCACTGTCCATAATGTTGACAGAAGCCTGTTCAATGTCAGACAATTTGTTGATTACATCGTTCACGTCGTATCCTCCTTGTCTTTTTTCTAACACCTGTGTCAGCATCTGCAGATCACATATAGGTACTGACTAATATTGTACATAAGTTTGTACATAAGTGCCTTTAAACATAATACACTATTTTTAGAAAAAAGTAATATGCAAAATGCCCAAAAAATAGCGAATGCGACTCGCTGTTTTTTGGGCATAAGTTCCAGTATGACAAAAAATTGTCAGATAATGATAAACATTATAATGAAAAAGAAGTCAGACAATTCGCAGAGGAATGCTAACAGGATTGAGCTCCAGGCATCATGGAAAAGTAAGATCAGTCATGTACCAGGAACTGTTTGGATACATAAGCCTGGGTGCCGTCATAGTTGATCACGGCCCATTCGCTGTCATAATCTTCCACATAATCTACGATGGTCCCTGCTGGGAGAAGTCCCAGCTTGCTGCCGGAAGTGGATGGCTCGGAGCGGACATTTAAGTTGTCAGAGGTCTTGTAAACAGCGGCCGGAGTGGTCTCTGCCATGGTTTCCGGAGCTGCTGTAGTTTCTGGAAGCAGGTTCTCAGTTGTGACCGGAGCAGTTTCTGCTGCGTCTTTCTTCTTAGGAAGGACCAGGCGAACAACCAGAACGATGACTGCCACACAGACCAGGACTGCGCCGAGGCGGATCAGATCGGTGGAAGAGAAACGGCTGTCGGAGCTTTTCTTGCGGCTTCGGGAGCTGCTTGAACCCCTGGAGCTGCCAGAGGTGCGGCGTTCGGTCTGAGAAGAACGGCTCTTGGATGCGGCTGACGGGCGGCGTTTGCCTGCACGGTAGTCATGGGAGAAGGTGTAAACCTCCTGGGACAGAAACTGATAAGCCTGGTTGGCATCGTAAGCGCTGGTATTATTTTCATGGACAGCAGAGTTGCCGAGCATGCGGATTTTGTGGTAGTGTTCGCAGGTGGTCTTGGTGATGACCCGTTCATTATAAAGAGCGTCAATGGAGCGTGACAGATCTGGTTCCATAATACCGGCCTGGTCACACAGACAATGAACCATGAATTCCAGGGTCTGCCTTGCCTTGACCATGGATAAGTTGTATTCCCTTTTTCCCATCAGGGTTTCTGACTCTTTCACGCCCTGCTGGATCTTTTCCCAGCTGCTGATTGCTTCGTTTGCGGTCATAGAAGATCCTCCTTATATATAAAGTGGTATAAAAATCCAGAATTCCGTCTTTATTATACTATTTTTTGACAACTTCTGCATCTATAATTTTGCACTGTAAGAGAAATGTAAGGTGATAGAGGGACGCTTTACAAGAAGGTAATGACCGTGGTAAGATAGGCTTGCGGCGAGAGCTGTATTTTAACCATTTGGAGGAAATGATATGAGATTACGCCATATTCCAGGCGCAGAAAAACAGATAGAGGAAAGTACTTTTGTGATTCAGGAGCCAGAACAGAAGAAGGGCTGCTGGGCAGAGGTGTTTGGCAATGAGAATCCGATCCACATCGAGGTTGGCATGGGAAAGGGAAAGTTTCTGATGGAGCTGGCTCAGCAGAACCCGGATATTAACTATGTGGGAATCGAGATGTACTCTTCTGTATTATTAAAAGCCATCCAGAAGCGTGAAACCCTGGAACTGACCAACATTTGTTTTATGTGCGTAGATGCCCGTAAGCTGGCAGATATTTTCAAGAAGGGTGAGGTGGCGAAGATCTATCTGAACTTCTCCGATCCATGGCCGAAGGATCGCCACGCCAAGAGAAGACTGACTTCTCCACAGTTTATGGCAGTGTATGATCAGATTTTATGCCCGGAAGGCAAAGTAGAGTTTAAGACGGACAACCGGGGCTTATTTGACTACTCTCTGGAGTCGATTCCGGAAGCGGGCTGGGAGATCGAGATGCACACCTTTGATCTGCACCACAGCGAATATGCAGAAGGCAATGTGATGACCGAGTATGAGACCAAGTTCTCCGGCGAGGGGAAACCGATCTGCAAGCTGATCGCATCACGGAAGAGCCGGTGATCGTCGGACTGTGAAAGAATCTTCCAATTGGGACGCATGTAATTGGAAACCGGGGGCGGTGGATGTCATAAAATGAAGCAAACCGGGCAGACTATGGTGATGGATATGTCCCTATGTGAATGCATGAAGAAGAAGCTTCAGCAGGCCACCTGCGACAAGATCGACTGGAACCGGAAGATCCTGAAGTGGAGGAAATGCTTCAAGGAGGCGGAGAAGGCCATCTGCGGCGAGTGCAAGAAACCGGATAAGAAACGGCAGTAAAACAGCAAAGGAGGAATTAGAAATGGAAGTTATATTAACAAGTGGTAATTTTGAGAAGGAAGTATACGACAGCGAGATCCCGGTACTGGTAGATTTCTACGCAGACTGGTGCGGCCCATGTAAGGCGATGGCTCCAGTAGTGGAAGAACTGGCTGAGGAGTACGCAGGCAAGGTAAAAGTCGGCAAGATCAATGTAGATAATGCCATGGATATCGCTACCAAATACCGTATCATGTCTATCCCGACCTTTATGGTATTTAAGGGAAGCGAGGCAGTTGCCAAGATGATCGGTATGCAGGATAAGAGAGTGCTGAAAGAGGCGATGGACAAAGCACTGTAACAGTGATGGGCGGCAGGCACAAAAAGGGTGTCTGGCCGCCTTTAAAAAAAGTAAAATTTTTTTAAAAAAGTTGTTGACATTTTTTGACCTATGAGATATACTAATGTTCGTGTCACGGAGAACAACACAAAGCGACACAACAAAACAACAGAATATGCACCTTTAGCTCAGTTGGTAGAGCAGTAGACTCTTAATCTATTTGTCCAGGGTTCGAGTCCCTGAAGGTGCACTACAAAAGGTTCCGATTTTGCAGACGGAGAGCTGCGGGGTTGGGGCTTTTTTATTTTTTAAAAATGTAACTGAATCAGCAAAGAAATCGTGATCCGCAGGTCTTATGGTCTGCGGATCATGAAGTTTAACGGGATCGAAACGATGGAAATACCCAAAAGCAGTAAAAACGGGGTCACATAGGTGCCGCTGGACTGAAGCAGAAACCCTGCTATGGTCGGCACAAAGGAGCCGATCAGACCACGCAGGTTGGCCACACTGTAGTTGGTGGCGAAGTCCCTGATGCCGTAAAAACCGATGAGGAATGCAGAGCTTAAGGTCGGAACACTTCCATAAGAAATACCTGCCAGGCACATTCCAAGAACACCCAGGGGGAGCGATCCGGTCTGAAGCGCTAACAGGATGGAAAGCGCCGATCCGGCAGTCACCAATGTGACAAATAACATGGTGGTGCGGCAGTTGGTGGCGTCATAGAGGATGCCGCAGACGATCCGGCCAAGTCCGTTACAGGCGGACAGAACACCGACCAGAGTGGTTGCTAAAGCGACGGACGCGCCCAGGGTCAGGGACAGATCCAGAGCGAAATTGATGACCACCATGCCGACAGAA
Organism: uncultured Lachnospiraceae bacterium; assembly: GCA_934418055.1. Lineage (GTDB taxonomy): Bacteria > Bacillota > Clostridia > Lachnospirales > Lachnospiraceae > UBA3402. Next base: position 1,925 of record CAKRWX010000021.1, on the reverse strand, counting down.
CAAGTCAGAGTTCCATAGACGAAGAAAATCCAGAACGCCGGACTTCTCATGGTTTCTGCGGCGGTGTAATCACGCTGGGAGATTGGTTTCGCGGAAGAACTCTGGGTGGCAGAGGCTTTCACGTATGCGCTGTCAGCAACTTTGTTTGTAGCGGAACCAGAGGTTTTTGTTTTGGATTTTCCAGTTTTTTCTGGCTCTGTCGGGAACACCACACCCGCCCCCGGTTTCTTTAAGAATAACGCGCAGATCACCAGGATCACGGCGATGATGGCTCCAACAAAGAAAAATGTCTTTCTCCAGCCGAATGCTTCCATCTCGAACATGGCGGCGGCGACCTTTCCCAGAAGCATAGTGCTTAAACCAAAGCACATCATCAGAATACCGGAGCTTAACCCCTTTTTATCCGGGAACCAGGAATTGCCTACAGCCAGTAAGGTGTTATAAGAAATACCGATGCCGCTTCCCGCTACGATACCGTAGGCGATGTAAAGCAGCGTGATGTTGGAACCGTCCAGTCTGGAAGTGACTGTGAAGCCCACGAAAGACAGAACCGCGGCCATGAGAAGCAGACTTCTGGTGGATAACTTCTTATCTAATAGTCCGCCCACCAGGCCACCGATGCAAAGAAAGGCCACGCTCAGTGAATAGTTGACTGCCAGCGATGGCGCGTCCCAGCCGAAAGCGTCCTGAAGCGGAACCTTAAAAATGGACCAGGCATAGATGATGCCCACAAAAAGCAGTCCAAAGGAGCTGAGCGCCAGATAGCACCACCGGTAAGGCGGCACCGACGAGGCAGAATGAATCTGTGATGTTGTTTTCATAATGATTTCCCCGAATTTTTCCCCTCAAAATCAGGCAAAAGCCTGTTGTGGTCATTATAGACTCCCATGATTGAAAAGTCAATTTTAACGATTTTATGAAAAATCTATGAACCGCTCCTCCTGCCTTTTAAATATATTAAAAATATGTTACAATAGACAGGATTTGACCAGAACATGATGTAATGATAAAGATACGGGATCGTTACGATATGAGGCAAAAAAGGAGAAATGTGTTCATGAAACATAAGATATACAGAACAGCAGCGGCAGCGCTTGCTGTGGCGATGCTTCTGTCCGGTTGTGGCAAAACCCCGGCGTCGAATTCTAACGAGCCGGTAAAAGTGTCCATCCAGACAGAGAGTGAAGGTCAGGCGGTGGTGGATGGCATGGAGCAGTTAACGCCGGACGGACCGGATTATGAGCGTTTAAAGGATCTTCCGGTTCCGGAGACGGAGCCAGCGCCGGAGTATCTGCGGCTAGGCGTGGAACATGAGAAAATCTCAGAATTACAGGCCCGGTTGATGGAGTTAGGCTTTATGGATAACGATGAGCCGACGGAATACTTTGGAAATGTGACCCAGGAAGCAGTAAAAACCTTCCAGCGGCAGAATAAACTGGATCAGGACGGAATCGTAGGCCCGGCTACCTGGGATGCGATTATGGATCCCAATGCCAAGTATTATGCGGCACAGAATGGTGACCAGGGCTCCGATATCGAGCGTATCCAGAAACGTTTATATGAATTAGGTTATCTGGCTACGGCAGATCTGGTGACCGGTAATTTCGGTGAGAAAACGGAAGAAGCGGTTAAGAAGATGCAGCAGGTCAATGGTCTGGATCAGGATGGCAAGGTAGGCCGCCGTACCGTGAACTTATTATATAGTGAAGATGTAAAACCGAACTTATTGGTTTATGGAGATAAGAGTGAAGTGGTGGAAGCAGCCCAGAAGCGGTTGAAAGAGTTAGGCTATCTGACCACAGAGCCAGACGGAACCTATGGAAATGATACCTCCGTGGCATTAAAACAGTTCCAGTCCCGTAACGACTTAGTCGTAGATGGTTACTTAGGACCATCCACCAGAGCTGCGTTAAACGATCCAGGAG
>CAKRWX010000020.1 GCA_934418055.1 uncultured Lachnospiraceae bacterium | reverse complement strand
CTTCTTGACAAGCCGGAGCGCAGAGTGAAGAAACAGGTACATGTGGATTACACCTGCTTTACCATTCCGGATGAATTTGTGGTAGGTTATGGCCTGGATTATGATCAGAAATACAGAAATCTGCCATATATTGGTGTTGTGGAACCTGTTCAGTAGGTCTGCGCACTTGCTGCGCTGACCGTAAGAAAGCGCAGAATAGAAAGGCAAAAATCCCATCGACGTAGTCGATCTGGAATGGATTTTTGCATGTAACTGTGAAGAAACTGAACAGTTACATGTAGTGGAGCAAGAATAAGGAGGCAGCAAACAAGGTGAAACAACGACGACAGATTACGATCAATGGCTTTGGCCTGATCATGGTGGCGTGTCTGATCTTTTTCCTGGCGACCAGTCTTACCGGACAGGGGACCGCAGATACCTTAACCAGACAGGAGTACATGGAGGCGGTAGACGCTGGCAATGTCACATCAGCCATTGTAAAACAGAATAAAGAAACCCCGACAGGACAGCTGATCCTTCTGATGAAGGACAACAGCCACCGTCAGATGTATGTGTCCGACGTGACGGAGGAGCAGGATTTCCTGATGGAAAAGAACGTTCCATTTACCACCCAGGACGTTCCTCATGAAAGCTATATGATGACCATGATCCTTCCGATGGTACTTTCCACCGGTATGGTGGTTCTGGTGATCATGTTCATGAATGCCAGGGCAGCAGGCGGCGGTTCCAATGCGAAAATGATGAATTTCGGCAAGAGCCGCGCGAAATTAAGCAAAGACGCCAATAAATTTAATTTCAAGAAGGTTGCTGGTCTTCATGAAGAGAAAGCTGACCTGGAAGAGTTGGTGGATTTCTTAAGAGATCCCCAGAAATACACTTCTGTAGGTGCCAGAATCCCGAAAGGCGTCCTGTTAGTAGGCCCTCCTGGAACTGGTAAGACCTTACTGGCAAAGGCGGTCGCTGGCGAGTCTGGCGTTCCATTTTTCAGCATTTCCGGTTCTGATTTCGTGGAAATGTTTGTGGGCGTGGGTGCGTCCAGAGTCCGTGACCTGTTTGAAGAGGCAAAGCAGAATGCGCCTTGTATCGTGTTCATCGATGAGATCGACGCGGTGGCAAGACAGCGTGGTACGGGCCTTGGCGGCGGACATGACGAGAGAGAGCAGACCTTAAACCAGCTGCTGGTAGAGATGGATGGTTTCGGCGTCAATGAAGGCATCATTGTCATGGCAGCGACCAACCGTGTGGACATTCTGGATCCTGCGATCCTGCGTCCAGGCCGTTTCGACCGGAAGATCGTGGTTGGCAGACCAGATGTGATGGGCAGAGAAGAGATTTTACAGGTTCACGCCAAGGATAAGCCTATGGGCGATGACGTGGATTTGAGAAGAGTGGCACAGACCACCGCAGGTTTCACCGGAGCGGATCTGGAGAACCTGTTAAATGAGGCTGCCATTTTAGCAGCGAGAGAGAACCGCAAATTTGTGAAGCAGTCCGATATTGACCGTTCCTTCATTAAAGTAGGTATCGGTGCGGAGAAGCACAGCAGAGTCATTTCTGAGAAGGAAAAACGGATCACCGCTTACCATGAGTCTGGTCACGCGATTCTGTTCCATCTGCTTCCAGACGTTGGCCCGGTGCATACCATTTCCATTATTCCGACTGGTTCTGGCGCAGCAGGTTACACCATGCCGCTTCCGGAAAAGGATGAGATGTTCAACACCAAGGGCAAGATGCTGCAGAATATCATGGTTTCCTTAGGCGGACGAATCGCTGAGGAGCTGATCTTTGACGACATCACCACAGGCGCGTCCCAGGATATCAAGCAGGCGACTGCCATTGCCAGATCCATGGTAGTGAAATATGGTATGTCTGAGAAAGTCGGCATGATCAATTACGAGAATGAAGACGAGGAAGTGTTCATTGGACGTGATATCGGTCATGCGAAAAACTATGGTGAGGGCGTGGCGTCTGTGATCGACAGCGAGGTAAAACGTATCATTGACGAGTGTTACGAGAAAGCTAAGGCAATGATCGAGGAGCACATCGATGTTCTTCACAAGTGCAGCGACCTTCTGATCCAGAAAGAGAAGATTGGACAGGAAGAATTCGAACAACTGTTCGACTAAATGTGCAAAATGCACAAAAAGTGGTGAGCAAATTTGTGATGTTTGTGGATTGTAAGGATTCCCATTTTTTGACGTTCATGATACTATAATTAACGTAAACCCCCCCAATACATTATATAGTTTTTGCTACACCCCATAAGAAACGAAATACCTTCTCCTGAAAGAGCCAGCTACCCCGCTGGCTCTTTTGCTATCCAAAAATAAGGCGAAAATCCGACATAAAATCGGTTGTAATGGGGAATTGTGCTTGTATTAAGGACATAAATTGGATAAAATAGAATTATTGGGGCATAAGTGCGAAAAATAATCATAAGGATGATATAACAATGAAACCAGAAGTGTTAAAGAAAATAAATCGGGCGGCGTTATTTGCGGACGAGAACGAGGATTTCCGGATTCCGTCGGAGCCGGATGCGGAGAGTCAGGTAACTCTGCGTTTCCGGACGGCGAAAGGTGACGTGGACGACGTATATTACGTGGAAAACGGTCAGAAGACGGAGAAACCGCTGTGGAAAGTGTCCAGCGACCAGCAGTTTGATTACTACGAGTGCCGGGTTTTGGTGGGTGCGATGCCGGTCAGCTACTATTTCCATGTGGTAAAAGGAAGAGATTTCTGCTATTACAACCGCTTAGGGGCCGTAGATATGGTCCAGGATTGTTTTAATTTCCGGATTACACCTGGTTTTCATGTGCCGGACTGGGCCAAGGGCGCAGTGATTTACCAGATTTTCGTGGACCGGTTCTGCAATGGGGATCCGTCCAATGATGTGGAGACGGACGAGTATATTTATATTGGACAGCCGGTGACGAAGATTGCGGATTGGGACCAGAATCCATCTGCCATGGACGTGCGCTGTTTCTATGGCGGAGACCTGCAGGGCGTGTGGGAGAAACTGGATTATTTACAGAACCTGGGCGTGGAAGTGTTGTATTTTAACCCGATGTTCGTATCCCCGTCCAACCACAAGTATGACACCCAGGATTATGACCATATCGACCCTCATTACGGAAAAATCGTGAAGGACGGCGGAAAGCTGGCGGATCCCCAGGCCAAGGACAATGCGGAATCGACCAAGTATCAGCTGCGTTCTGCTGGACGGGAAAATCTGGAGGCCAGCGATGCATTTTTCGCCCAGTTTGTGGATGAGGTACACCGCCGGGGCATGAAGGTGATCATTGATGGTGTCTTCAACCACTGCGGTTCCTTCAATAAATGGCTGGACCGGGAGCGGATTTATGAGAAGATCGGCGGCTATGAGCCTGGCGCTTATGAGACCAAAGACAGTGAGTATCATAGCTTTTTCAAATTCCATAATGAAAATAAATGGCCATACAATGGCACTTACGATGGCTGGTGGGGTCATGACACCCTTCCAAAGCTGAATTACGAGGATTCCCCCAAACTCCACGATTATATTATGGAGATTGCTGGAAAATGGGTTTCTGCGCCTTACAACGCCGATGGCTGGCGTCTGGATGTGGCGGCGGATTTGGGCCACAGCCCGGAGTACAACCACAAGTTCTGGCAGGACTTCCGCCGGGCAGTGAAGAAGGCGAACCCAGAAGCCGTGATCTTAGCGGAGCATTATGGTGATCCATGGGAGTGGCTGAAAGGCGATCAGTGGGATACCATCATGAATTATGACGCATTTATGGAGCCTCTTACCTGGTTCTTAACTGGTATGGAGAAGCACAGTGACAGCTATAATGCCAGCCTTTATGGAGATGGCGAAAGCTTCTTCCGGTCTATGTTCTATCACATGAGCCGGATGCAGACCCAGTCGGTGCTGATTTCCATGAATGAACTTTCCAACCACGATCATTCCCGTTTTATGACCCGTACCAACCGGACCGTGGGCCGACTGGCGTCCATGGGAGCGGCTGCCGCGTCAGAGGGCATTCACCCGGAGGTATACCGGGAGGCGGTGCTGGTGCAGATGACCTGGCCGGGCGCGCCGACTTTATATTATGGTGATGAGACTGGAGTCTGCGGCTGGACGGACCCGGACAACCGGAGAACTTATCCGTGGGGCAGAGAGAATTATGAATTGATTGAGTTCCACCGGTATATGATTGATCTGCATAAGCGGTATAAGGCGCTTCGCAGAGGCTCCTTGAAACAATTGGCTGCGGGACGGCAGATGATCGCTTACGGCCGTTTCTTCGGTGAGAACCGGTGTGTGGTAGTGGTCAATAACAGTGCTGCAGAACAGACCGTGCAGATCCCTGTATGGCAGCTGGGAATCCGTGATGAGGATAAACTGACCAGGGTGATGATGACCACGGAGAAAGGTTACAATGTAGGCGCGCTGGATTATGAGGTGGCTGACGGCGTTCTGGAACTGGAATTGCCGGGAACCTGCGGAATGCTGCTGGTGTCTAATAAGGTGAGTGATAACCGGGCGAGAGTGCTATAAAAAATTACAGAAAAATTGTGTGAAAAAACTTGATTTTTTCGAGATGCTATGATAATATATTTCTTGCTTGTCAGAGCCAACATGGATGGGTTCCCGAGTGGCCAAAGGGGGCAGACTGTAAATCTGTTGCGACTCGCTTCGATGGTTCGAATCCATCTCCATCCACTTAGCCGTAGTGGCGGAACTGGCAGACGCACAGGACTTAAAATCCTGCGGGACTAATCTCCCGTGCCGGTTCGATTCCGGCCTACGGCATATTAGAACGGCTTTACAGGCGACAGAGAGGACTGCGGAAGTTTCTGCAGCCCTTTTTGTATCTTGAAAACTGTTTTTGCATATGCTATAATGCTGTTAGGCTAAAGAGATGTGAGTCTTCTATGTGAATGACTGACAGCAAAACAAAAACCCCGGAGTGCCAGCTCCGGGGTTTTTTATTGAAATGATGCTAGTTTTCGTTATCAGTACCTTCTTCCGGCGCTACTGCAATACTAATCCCATTCACTTCCACATGCTCATTGATTGCGATCACCAGGCACTGCCGTCCGTCGATGATCCGTGTCTCTACCAGATCGGCGGCTTCTGGATTTACCTTTACCACCACATCCGGCGTTTCAATATTGAATTTCTTGGAACTTGCAATATTAGTAGCCAGGAACGTGGTCTGTTCGCCAACTTCTTCATCATAGCATTGGTCGAAATCTTCCATGCGGGAGTCCGGCACACCGCTGTCCTCGAAGAGACGGCGCACATCCTGCTTGCCCAGTTCTAATGGCTCCGGGCTGTCTTTGAATTCCTCGATCTTTTCATTTAAGATCTCATGGATATTTTTTACCACGCTGTAATCGCAGTCCGTTCCCAGGGTGTCTGCGATCAGGCAGTTGAAGGTCTCCTTCTGGCTGTCAGCGTCCAGAGGAATGCGGGTGCAGCCGAACATATTGGTCAGGAAATCTTCCTGTAAATCGGTGGCATTTTTGGTGTAATAGAGCATGCTGTGGATATCGGTGTAACGGTCATTGAAAGCCGGGAATAAGAAGCCTTTCATTGGCTGGTCCACGATCCAGTCCTGAATCCGGTTCTCGATGCAGTTTTTCTCTTCGTTGTAACCAAGTCCCGGTTTGGACAGGTGTACTGGACAGAGACTGCACAGTATGTACTCGAACACATTATCCGAAGCGTCATACATCTCCGTGCCGTCGGTAGCCTTTCCGGGTACATCGTAAGCCACATGGATCAGGATAATGTAATAATTCTCCCCAAATGGAAATGTGTCAATGATCCGGTTATAGAATTCCTCCACCAGCGCATCGTCCTTTAATTTGCTGTTGCGCAGTTTCAATAAGAACTCCTGGTGTCCGCCCTCATGCTCCTCTTCCAACGGGAAATCCAGGTTCACCAGATTACGTCCCACAGTGCCGGACAGAGTCTTCTTGAAAATGGTAAAATATTTGAAAGCATCATCCTCCGGAAGAGAGAGAAATGCCTCTTTCATGGTTGTTTTAATATTCTTTTCCGCGTCCACATAGCACCCGCAGATCCGGGAAATGGTACACCGCTCTGGAACGTACTGGCGGCGGATTTCTGCTACTTCTTTTTTATTCATAATGATGGTCAGTCCTTTCGTTGATGACAGGTAATGATTCAGTGGGTCTGTGCGCTTGCTGCACTGACCGCCCGTTTTCGCACTCGAAAGCGCAAAGCATATGCTTAGTTTACCACACAAAAATTGGGTTGACAATCAACAAAAAATAATGTAAACTATTCAAGTCTGAAGCTGCAAAAGTGGCGATATGACGGGCCTTGGTAGCTCAGTTGGTAGAGCAGAGGACTGAAAATCCTCGTGTCACTGGTTCGATTCCGGTCCAAGGCATTACGCGGGTGTAGTTCAATGGTAGAACACCAGCCTTCCAAGCTGGATACGTGGGTTCGATTCCCATCACCCGCTTATTTGTTGCTCAGAAATTCCTTGTAAAGTCAAGGACTTCTGAGCTTTTTTTGTGCCTGGAGTTTAGTGGGATTGGGGTAGAGTTGGGATAGAGATGATTTCACCGCGTGATGAACCGGTATCAGGATATTACAAAAATTTTTGATTGATGTTTTGAAAGCCTACGGATCAACCGCGATAATTTGATTTCCATGGGATATGGGGACTGGTTTTCTCTGTAAAAATGTGGTAAACTTGTTCGTAGCAAGAAAGTCATAAATGACATCATTTTTGGGAGGGACATTTACCATGAAAAGAGCAGCGGTGATCGGTCTGGGAGATATATCAGGAATCCATCTGGCAGCCATTGCAAAGAATCCGGAGATTACATTGGCGGCAGTCTGCGATGTTGATGAGAGCAAGAGAGAGGGCGCTCCGGCGGGCGTTCCATTTTATACAGATTATCAGGAGATGGTGGAGAAGGAGAAGCCAGACGTGGTTCACGTATGCCTGCCACATTATCTTCATGTGCCGGTATCTGAGTACTGCGCGGCCCAGGGCTGCAACGTGTTCTGTGAGAAGCCGGTGGCATTGAATACCAGACAGGGACAGGAATTTGTGGAGTTTGAGGCGGCACACCCGGACGTACATATGGGAATCTGCCTTCAGAACCGTTTTAATGAATCAGTGGAGATGTTGAAAGACATCATTGACAGCGGTGAGTACGGCAAAGTAACCGGAGCCAAGGGGATCGTTCCGTGGGCAAGACCGAAGTCTTATTATGATGTGAAGCCCTGGAGAGGTAAATGGGAGACCGCAGGCGGCGGCTGTATGATCAACCAGTCTGTCCACACCCTGGATCTGTTGTATTTCTTATGTGGACCGATCAAGGCTTTGAGAGCGACCGTTGGCCAGGTGCTGGACTATGGGATTGAGGTAGAAGATTCCGTAACTGCCAGTCTGGACTTTGCAAATGGTGCCCGCGGCTTATTTGTGGCAACCGTGGCAAACTATAAGAATGAGAGCGTGCAGATCTCTGTTCAGATGGAAAAGGCCGAGTATGCCATCATTGAGAATATCCTGTATAAGCTGAATGAGGACGGCACCAGGGAGCGTCTGGTAGAGGATGCCAAGATGCCGGGAACTAAATTTTATTACGGCGCAAGCCATGGTAAGCTGATCGATAAGTTTTATAAGGCACTGGAAGAAAATACCCAGGATTATGTACATATCAAAGATGCGTTTATGAGCATCCGGTTGATCGATTCCATTCAGGAAGCGGGACGGACTCATGGAACGGTAGAAGTGTAAAGGAATATTTGGGCAGGAACCGCATTCGATGATGATGTGGGGACTGTATAACGAAAGAACGCCGCAGGATTGGAAGTAATCCTGCGGCGTTCTTTCGTTCCTGGTGATACGGTTTCTCTGCATGATTGACATTTATTACAGATTTCATTTTCCCTGCACATCAATCAACACTTTCATGGTCGTTTCCCGGTTGTTATCAATATATTGATATGCTTTCAGATAATCTTGAAATACAAAGGTCTTGGAGATCAATGGGCGCAGATGGACTCTGCCCTCATTGACCAGGCGGATAGCGTCTACGTAATCATCGTGGCGGTACATCATGGTACTCTTGATGTCCAGCTCGTGGTCGTTTGCCACGGCCAGATCTACAGTAGCCATGTCTGCGAAAACTGCCACCAGGACGATGACACTGCCTTTGCGTGCGTATTTGATGGCCTGTCCCATGGTGATGTTATTGCCGGCGCAGTCATAGATCACATCCGCTTTATCCGGGCCGAAAGCATCGATCATGGCTTCTCCGAAATCCTTATTTTTGGTGTTCACGCACACGTCAATGCCGCATTCCTTTGCTTTTTCCAGACGCAGGTCGCTGACATCAGTGATCATGACCTTGGCGGCGCCCATTCCCTTGGCAGTCTGTGCCACCAGGTTGCCGATAGGGCCTGCGCCGATGACTACGATATTCATGCCGGTTACATCGCCCATCTGTTTTACTCCATGTACAGCTACCGCCAGCGGCTCGATCATGGCTCCCTCGTCATAGGACATCTCTTCCGGGATCGGTGTCACCTTGGAAGCGTCCACGGCGAAATATTCCGAAGCAGTTCCGGTGGTCTGGAACCCCATGACCTTCAGCTCTTCACAGAGGTTGTATTTGCCATGACGGCACGGATAGCAGTGTCCGCAGTAAACCTGAGGCTCGATGGTGATTTTCTGGCCTTCATGGAGCCCGGTCACGTTAGCCCCACATTTCATGATCTGGCCGGATACCTCGTGTCCCTGGGTCACCGGATATTTGGTAAATGGGTGTTTGCCGTGGTAAACATGGATGTCCGATCCACAGATACCGATTTTCATGATCTTTACAAGCACCTGGTTACCGCCGATTTCCGGGACAGGTACTTCCTGAAAAATGATCTCTCCTGGTTTTGTCATTACCTGCTGAAGCATAGCTGGAATCTCCTTTCAAACTTATAAAATAACTTTTATAAAACATTTTATGTAAGTAACTTTATTATGATGCAGAGAGGCAGATTTGTCAATAAAAAAGAATCCGGCATGGAAAGTTACATGCGGGATTCTTAAGAGGTTGATTCCAAAAAGGACTTGTCAGCAAAAACCAGCAGAGTTTAACAGATTTCTGCGAAAAAGTGTTTGGCGGCTCCGATGGCGGATGCTTCTTTTTTATAGGAACAGGTGCGCAGATAGGAGGTGTCCTGATCAAAACGGTTATTAAGCATCAGCTTTTCTGACAGTGCCATCAGCTGTTCCGGGTATTCCGCAAAAATTCCGCCTACGTCTCCACCCAGAATGATATCCATATCATAAGCCATCCGCAGATTGGACACCAGAACCGCCAGATGATCCAGATATTGCTCCCAGAGACAGAGGAAGTCTGGTTCTTTGGACAACAGATGCGTCAGAAATTCCTCCAGGGAAATGCGGCCGCCATCGGTCAAAGCACTGGCAGCGCAATAGGCATCTGCACAGCCGGATTTGCCGCAGTAGCAGGTCTTGCCACCTGGGATCAGGATCATGTGGCCGAATTCTCCGGCTTTCTGGCTCTGTCCCCGGAAGATTTTTCCATCCATACAGAAAGCGCCGCCTAATGTATGGTTAAGGGATAAATAGACAGCGTTCTGATATTTCTGTGGATCTTCTGCCAGCATGGCTGCATTGGCGTCATTTTCAAAATAGGCAGGCAGAGGGAGCGCCTGTGACAGAAACCGGAGGCTGTAGTTGTTGAGGTCAAGCGCATGGGATTTCGTTACCAGCTGTTTTTGCGGATCGATGATCCCGGGAATGGCGACACCGATGCCAAGAACCGGAATATCACCGGAACAATCAGCCAGAAATTGACGGACCAGGCTGGAGACCTCGGCACAGTAAGACAGATTCCTGGAAAATTTCAGGCGGGTCCGTCTGGAGCTTTGGATTTCAAATTTCAGGTTGACCAGGACCATTTCCAGGTGATTGGCTGTGATGACCAGCCCCATAGACTGACAGTAAGAAGGATTGAGCCCAATGCTTTTTGCCTTTCTTCCGCCGGTGGATGCGTACTCGCCGATCTCCGCGATCATGCCGTCCTGCAGCAGCTCTCCGATGTGGGTGAGAACCGTAGGCATACTTAAATCCAGATCTCTGGCCAGTTCTGATTTTGAGGTGGCCGGATGGTGGAACAGGTACTGGATGATCTTCGTTCTTGTAAGATTTCGTTTTTCCATGATGTCTATGCTGCAGCCTTTCATAAAATATTTGATAAAAGAAGTATAGCCTGTGAATAGTGGTTTGTAAAGCCGGGAGAAATGTGATATACTGTAGTATCAACGTTATTGTACGAATAAGTTGGAATGAAACTGCCCAGTAGATCGGCGCGTCTGCTGCGTTGACCGGGACGGTACTGGCCAGTTATGTTAGAAGGATGTTGGGGGAAGTGCATGTATAAAGTAGTGATTGCAGATGATGAGGTTTTGATCCGGATGTATATCCGGGAGATTCTGGAGAATAACGGATTTGAGGTAGTGGGAGAGGCAGAGGATGGACTGGACGCCATCACGGTCTGCAAGCAGAAGCATCCGGATTTTGTGATCATGGATGTGAATATGCCGGTGATGACCGGGCTTGAGGCGGCGCGGGTGATCCATGAGGATAAGCTGGCAGGCTTTGTGATGATCCTGACGGCTTACCGGGACAAGGAGATCGCAGATCAGGCGGTGGACATAGACGTAATGGGGTATATTGTAAAACCGGTGGACGAGGATACGCTGATGCCGGCGGTGAAGATCGCCCTGAATAATTACCGTCATCGGGAAGAGATGAAGCGGGAATTCAGCCGCACCCGCGAGGCATTGGATGACCGGAAGTATCTGGACCGGGCTAAGGGCATGATCATGGATCAGAGGCAGCTGTCGGAGCAGGATGCCTATGCCTATCTGCGCCATCTGTCCATGGATAAGGGGATTTCCATGACAGAATTGGCCAAAATGCTGTTAAAAGCCTATGAAAAGTGAGGCGTGATCAATGGAGAAGGAGTTTACGTTGAAATCGGAGCTGGTTCGTGACGATGTTGACAGACAGATGGTTTATCTGGTCAGGCGATTTACGGATCTTAGCGAGGAGGATATGGGAATTTTGCTGGAAATGGCGCACTCCCTGCCATTTGTGGGGAGTCTGGAAAGCGGAGATACCTATATTAATGTATTGACGAGAAATGGGGAGTCCATGGTGGTGGCCCAGTACCGCCATCCGGACTGTGACCTTTATAAACGAAGTATCATTGGGGACATTGAGAAGAAAGAGGATGAACCGGCGGTGTACCGGGCTTTGGAAAAAGGCATTTCCGGAAGAGGGCTGATCGGTATTATTGATGATGGACGGCTGCTGGTGCGCCATACGGTCAGTCCGATTCTGAGTAAAGATGGGCGTGTGATTGGTTCCTTGACATATGAATACCCCAATGCGGCGATGGATACGGAGCCTATCCGTATTAAAAACAAAGAGGGGGAGACCGGTTTGTTCCGCAATCAGCTAAGTAAGGCAGCAAGCTGCCTTCAGGACGCCCTGTTATTCTATGATAAGGATGGGATCTGTATGTTTGCCAACACCAAGGCGGAGGAGCTGTATCAGGAGGCTGGTTATTCGATGCCATTAGTGGGGCGGAATGTAATAGACCTGCAGCTGACGGATACCAGCAGGGCAGAAGTCCTGGGACAGAAAGGGACAATCAAAAAAGAGGTGGAGATCGCCGGACACATCTTAGAAGCAACACTTAGCGGCATCTGGGAAGAGGAGGTCTGCCATGGCTTTGCGGCAGTGTACCGGGATAAGACCAGGGTACGCCAGTTGGAGGATGAGGTTGCCTCCCGTGTGGCTCTGATCCACGAGGTCCATCATCGGGTGAAGAATAATCTCCAGACGATCATCAGCCTGGTGGGATTAGAATCCGCCCATTCGAAAGACGCCCGGGTAAAGGCATTTGCCAGGACGATCACGGCTCATGTGCGGAGCATGAATGTGACCTATGAGCTGTTATCCCGCACAGGAAGCGACCATGTCAGCCTGAAGTTCCTGCTGGAGAAGCTCTGTGATAATATGCAGGAAAACCGAAGCCAGGAGGAGTGCCGGATCGTGACACAGATTGCCGGAGATGATGTGTGGCTGATGGAAACGACGGCATCTACGGTGGCGCTGATCGTGAATGAGTTGATACAGAACAGCCTAAAATACGCATTTCCTGACAGGGAGGAAGGACAGATCCAGATGCAGATCGAGCGGGGACCCAGATATTCCTGGGTGACTGTCCGGGACGATGGCTGCGGCTTTGATAATAAAAAAGTGTCCACGAGCAGTTCGGGTCTTGGTCTTCGCCTGATTAACGGTCTGGTCCGATCCAGCCTTCACGGTGAGATTTTTATCGATTCAGAGCATGGAGGAACCCGCGTGAGGTTTTCGTTCCGCAATCAGGAAGAAACGTCTCAATAAGGGGCGTGCAAAAAGATTGTTAAACAGTTGACAAAAAGCGCAAAGGATGGTATTATGATAACGCTTAAAGCGATATCTCTTTAATTTTGAAAATTTAATGATAGCTGGTATGCAACGGCGTATACTGGTAATTATAGTGGCATCGAAGTCCAAAAACTTTTTAGGGGGTTTTTGGACTTTTTTTGATGCGCTAACCTGTTTTGCGGGGGATTTTCATGGGTTACAGGCGGGCAGGCTGCAGACTGCTTCAGCAGATCAAGAGATCAAGGGAAAAGGAGCTGTTTGATATGGAAAACAAGCAAGAAAAAGGCGGTTTAAACAAGAGTCTGAAGCTGATTTTTGTTTATACAGTTGCCACGGGTTCTATTTTTACGTTCGTGAATTATTGGGATTCCGTATTCTATGGATATTGCGGAAGCGGAACGTTTCTGGCATTCGCACTGATGACGGTTGCGATCCTTCCGATCGCACTGGTATACAGTGAATTAGCATCACTGTTCCACACATCTGGCGGTGAGCTGATCTACAACTCGGTTGGAATCAACAAACATGTGGGATTTTTTGCAGCATGGCTGATCATGGCAGCATGGATCTCTGTTCCACCGGCAGTTGTTATGGCAATTATGACATGGGTAAATAAGACCCTGAATCTGAACTTAGGCACCTGGCCAATGGTAGGCTGTGCTGCAGTTTTACTGGTTCTGTACTTCTTCATGAGTATCCAGAACGTACAGCTGTTAGTAAAAGCACAGGCTGGTATGCTGTTCTGCAACATTACTGTTACAATTTTAACAGGATTTATTTTACTGTTCTCCGGACATTGGCATTTATCCAATTTTGGTAATATCTTCGAGTCCGGTCTGAGCGCTGTTAATGGAATTCCTGGATGGATCATCGGTATGGCACTGTTGATCACTCCTTACTTTGGATTTGAGACCGTACCTCAGATGGTTGAGGAGGGTGACTTCCCGATCAAGAACTCCAAGAAGGCAATTTGTGGTTCTATTTTAACCTGTGGATGTATTTATGTATTCTACTATTTCTGCGTTGCTGGTCTGGACGGCTTAAGAGATGTGTATACCAACTATGCACAGGACGGTTTCTTAACCATCGCTACCATGCAGAATGTATTAGGCTGGACCTTCTGGCCGATCATCGTAGGAATCCTGTCCTGTCTGTTAGGTATGGGTGCTTCCCTGTTAGGATTCTGGATGTCTACCGTGCGTATGCTGTACTCCATGGCAAATAAGAACTTCTTACCAAAGGTATTTGCAAAAGTGAATAAGAATCAGCAGCCGATGCTTCCAAACATCTTCCTGCTGGCATTATCCTTAATCTTTATCGTGCTTCAGAACTCTTCTGACTTCATGAGCGCATTCTTTAACCTGATGAGCTTTGGCTGTGCATGTGCATATGCACTGACCATGATCTCTGCAGTCTGCATCCATCGGAAACATCCGGACTGGAAGAGCAGCAACACCGTTAAGGGTGGAGATGCATTCCGTATCTTTGCGATGCTGATCGCAGTTGCTATCGCATTCTTCTGTACCTTAGGTCAGGGAATCGATTCCTGGATCTGCTTTGGTGTATATCTGGGCGTTGGTGTTGTGATCTGGCTGTGGATGGTATGTGTGAACTGGAAGAAACATCCGGTAGAGATCGAAACTCCAGATGGCATTCAGAAGTTTTAATGGTATAATTTAGAGAGTGGGGAGTGGATTAGGATGGCTGATTCAAAATCCAAAGAGAAAGAGCCCAGCGGACTGAAAAAGAGTCTTCGACTGATCTATGTCTATGCAATCGCGGCTGGCGCGATCTTTACCTTTATCGGATATTGGGATACGATTTTTTATGAATACTGCGGGGCAGGTACATTTTTGGGCTTCATTTTGATGACGCTTCTGATCCTGCCCATCGCAATGGTTTACTGTGAACTGGCACCGCTGTTTCCAAAGGCGGGCGGTGAGCTGATCTACAACACCGTCGGAATCAACAAGCATGTGGGATTCTTTTCATCCTGGCTGATCATGGCGGCCTGGATCGCGGTTCCGCCGTCTGCGGTCATGGCTATCGTCCAGTGGATGTTCCATGTGCTGCATGTCAACAGCAGCTTCTTCCTGATCGAGGGTGTGGCGCTTGTGGCACTGGTCGGGTATTGCTGTTTAAGTCTCCAGAATGTAGAGATCGCCGGTAAGATCCAGCTTTATATGCTGATCTTCGCTATCGGCGGATGTATCGTGGCAACGGTTGCATTTTTCTTCTCTGGTGTGTGGAGCCTGGATAATTTCCAGAATTTCTTCTATTCTCAGGTGAAAAGCCAGTTCGGAATCCCGTCCTGGTTTATCGGAATGGCACTGTTGATCACACCATTCTTCGGATTCGAGACGGTTCCGCAGATGGTGGAGGAGGGAGATTTCCCGATCAAGGATTCCAATAAGGCAATCCTGGGTTCCATTGTTACCTGTGGAATGGTGTATGCACTGTTCTTCTTCGGACTGGGCGGTATGCCGGTACAGTCTCTGGTAGAAGAGGGCGGCGCTGCAGTGAACGGATTCCTGGCCATCACGATGATGGAGCAGTTAGGCGGAGGCTGGAGCATTTTCGCAGTTATATTCGGAATCGCAGCAATCCTGTGTGCGATCGGAACCTGTTTATTAGGCTTCTGGCTGTCTACAGTTCGTCTGATGTATGCGATGGGAGAGAACAACTTCCTTCCAAAGGCATTTACGAAATTAAACAGTCATCAGCAGCCGGTGCTTCCGAATATTTTATTGCTGATCATATCTTTGATCTTTTTACTGTTACAGAACGCTACCACATTTATGAACGACTTCTTTAACCTGATGAGCTTTGGATGTGCCTGCGCTTACGCTCTGACGATGATCTCAGCCATGCGGATCCGCAAGAAATATCCGCAGTGGGTATCTCCATACAAATTAAAGGGCGGCAATATCACAAGGATCCTGGCGCTGCTGATCGCGATCGTGATCGCATTCTTCTGTACACTGGGACAGAGCGTTGGTTCATGGAAGGCATTTGGAATCTATCTGGGTGTCGGAGTTGTGCTGTGGCTGTGGATGGTTCTGGTAAACTGGAAGAAGCATCCGGTAGAGATCGAAACTCCAGATGGAGTGGAGAAGTTTTAGGTTTTTATATGTTCAAAACCCATGCGGGCAGTACCGCTTGGCATAAACTATTTCAATGTAAAGGAGAAATGTAAAATGGCTAAATTGGATGGAAAAGTAGCATTAATCACTGGAGCAGCAGCAGGACTTGGAGAAGGCATCTCTACCGCATATGCAAAATACGGCGCAAAACTGATCATGGTTGACTTATCCCCAGCTGTTGAGGAGACTGCTGAGAAATTAAGAAAAGAGTACAACGCAGAGATCATCACAGTGATCGCTAACGTTGCTGATCGTGAGCAGATGGATGCAGCAGCAGCAAAGGGCGTTGAGAAATTCGGCGAGATCAACGTAGCATGCTGTAACGCAGGTGTATGCCGTCTGGCTCCATTTGAGGAGATGGATGACAAGACTCGTGATTTCCATATCGATGTTAACATCAAGGGTGTATGGAATACCTGTAAAGCAGTGATCCCTTACATGTTAAAACAGGGCGGCGGCAACATCGTGATCGCTTCTTCCGTAACTGGTGATATTGTAGCTGACGCAGGTGAGGCTGCATATGCAATGACTAAGGCTGCATTAGTTGGTCTGACCAAGTGTCTGGCTGTTGAGTACGCAGGCCGCAACATCCGTGTAAACTGCTCTCAGTTAGGTTACGCACGTACACCAATGGTTGAGAAGATGGCATTAGAGTCCAACCCAGAGAATCCAGAGGCAGCAATCGCAGATATCGCTGTAGGCGTTCCGATGAAACGTCTGGCAAAACCGATCGAGGTTGGCGAGCTGTTCGCATTCTTAGGAAGCGACGAGTCCAGCTATCTGACAGGTTCCCAGATCGTTATCGATGGCGGAAGCACATTACCAGAGACCATGTCTATTGGTACAAACTAATTTATCCTGTTTTAGTAAAAAACTGAATCAACCCAATATAGAAAAGACTGCTGCTTTTATAGTGGCAGTCTTTTTTTGAGTTCCAAATTGACTTTGAAAATCAGAAACGTTACTATAAAAATATCAATACAGTGATCAATAAAAAGCTCAAATAAGAAAGGAACCAGAAAAATATGGAAAAAACAATAAAAGTACTGATGATCAATGGAAGTCCAAGAGTGGAGGGCAACACGGCATTGGCTCTTCGTGAGATGGAGAGAGTATTTGCAGAGCAGGGAATCCAGGTGGAAACAGTTCAGATCGGCGGTCAGGCGATCCGTGGCTGTGTGGCATGCAATGGATGTGCAAAGCTTGGAAAATGCGTGTATGACGATATCGTGAATGAACTGGCGGTCAAATTTGAGAAGGCAGATGGTTTAGTGGTTGCCAGCCCGGTGTATTACGCTTCTGCCAATGCTACGTTGATCGCTTGTCTGGACCGGTTATTCTACAGCAGCCATTTTGATAAGACCATGAAAGTAGGCGCCAGTGTGGTCTGCGCCAGAAGAGGCGGATGCTCTGCGACCTTTGATGAGTTAAACAAATATTTCACAATCTCCGGCATGCCGGTGGCATCAAGCCAGTACTGGAACAGCGTTCACGGAAGAACTCCGGGCGAGGCAGAGGGAGATGGAGAGGGCAGACAGACCATGAGAACCCTGGCGAGAAATATGGCATTTTTGATGAAGAGCATTGCTCTAGGAAAAGAGCAGTTTGGATTGCCGGAGAAAGAGGAGCGGATCTCAACAAACTTTATCTAACTTATAAATGTGGACTAAATAGGTAGAGAAGTATATCAAAGCGCATGGTTGTGCGGTATGGGAATGGGCAGGTGAAAGAGAAAATGTCAGATATTGAGAAAAAATGGATGGACCAGTTGGTCAAGCATAAGGATCTTCTGTTTTTTGTGATCATAAGTATTCTGGGTATGGTGATGCGGCAGCAGGGACGGGATTTCATCTCTGCAGATATGCGTGATTTCCTGATTCCGTGGTATGACAGCATCAAGGCGCAGGGCGGTCTGCGCTCATTGAAAGAACAGGTGGGAGATTACAACCTTTTATATCAGACGCTGGTCGCGTTTATGACGTATCTGCCGGGAAGTTGTGTCCAGTATTATAAAGCAC
>CAKRWX010000019.1 GCA_934418055.1 uncultured Lachnospiraceae bacterium | reverse complement strand
GTACCGCGGATATTTCGCCCTTTTCATGAGAAATCATGGAAAGGGCTTTTTGTTTTGGAAAGAAAGGTGGGAGAACATGCATCAGAAGAAATCAGGCGTTTCCAAAAACAGAAGCACCAACTGCGAAAGCTGTGTCAATTACGTCTATGACGAGGACTATGAGTATTACGTCTGCGAGGCGAATCTGGATGAGGACGACATGATGCGTTTCCTGACCAGTCAGACCTTCAGCTGTCCGTACTACCAGCTGGATGATGAGTACCGTGTGGTACGCCATCAGATGTAACCTTGTTAAAACAAGAAATTTTATAACATAGAAGGAGAAAGTCAGAATGAAAGAGTTAGAGAAGAATTATAACCCGTCTGAGATCGAAGACAAGTTATATGACAAATGGCTTACCAAGAAGTATTTTCATGCTGAGCCAAACCCAGACAAGAAACCATTTACCATCGTAATGCCGCCGCCAAACATTACAGGCCAGCTTCACATGGGTCATGCGCTGGATAACACCATGCAGGATATTCTGATCCGTTACAAGAGAATGCAGGGCTACGAGGCTCTGTGGCAGCCAGGAACCGACCATGCAGCCATCGCTACGGAAGTGAAGGTTATTGAGAGTTTAAAGAAACAGGGCATCGAGAAGGCAGATCTGGGCCGTGACGGTTTCCTGGAGAAGTGCTGGGAGTGGAGAAAAGAGTACGGCTCCCGTATCATCAAACAGCTTCACAAATTAGGCTCTTCCGCTGACTGGGACAGAGAGCGTTTCACTATGGACGAGGGATGCTCCAAAGCGGTTCAGACCGTATTTATCAAATTATATGAAAAAGGCTACATCTACAAAGGTTCCAGAATCATCAACTGGTGTCCAGTATGTAAGACTTCCATCTCTGACGCAGAGGTTGTTCATGAGGATCAGGACGGATTCTTCTGGCACATTAACTATCCGATCGTTGGCGAGGAAGGCCGTTTCGTAGAGATCGCGACTACAAGACCGGAGACTCTGCTTGGCGATACTGCCGTTGCAGTAAACCCGGACGATGACCGTTACAAAGATCTGGTTGGTAAGATGTTAAAACTGCCTCTGACCGACCGTGAGATCCCAGTGATCGCCGATGAGTATGTAGACAAAGAGTTCGGTACCGGCTGCGTGAAGATCACACCAGCTCATGACCCGAACGACTTCGAGGTTGGTAAACGTCACAATCTGCCAGAGATCAACATCATGAACGATGACGCAACCATCAAGATGCCAGGCAGCAAGTATGACGGCATGGACCGTTATGAGGCGAGAAAAGCCATGGTTGAGGACTTAAAGGCTCTGGGCCTGTTAGTAAAGGTAGTTCCTCACACCCATGCAGTTGGCACTCATGACCGTTGTAAGGCAACCGTTGAGCCAATGATCAAGCCACAGTGGTTTGTCAAGATGGACGAGATGGCAAAACCTGCTATCGAGGCTCTGAAAAATGGAGAACTGAAGTTCGTTCCAGAAAGCTTTGGTAAGACTTATCTGCACTGGTTAGAGGGCATCCGTGACTGGTGTATTTCCAGACAGTTATGGTGGGGTCACCGGATCCCGGCTTATTACTGTGAGGACTGCGGTGAGATCGTAGTTTCTGCAGCTCAGCCGGAGAAATGTCCGAAGTGCGGCTGCACTCATTTAAAACAGGATGAGGACACCCTGGATACCTGGTTCTCCTCTGCTCTGTGGCCATTCTCCACACTGGGCTGGCCGGATCAGACCAAGGATCTGGAATATTTCTATCCGACAGACGTGCTGGTAACCGGATACGACATCATTTTCTTCTGGGTTATCCGTATGGTATTCTCTGGAATCGAGCAGACAGGCAAGACTCCGTTCCACACCGTACTGATCCACGGTCTGGTAAGAGATTCCCAGGGCCGCAAGATGAGTAAATCTCTTGGAAATGGTATTGATCCGCTGGAGGTCATCGACAAATACGGCGCAGACGCTCTGCGTATGACCCTGATCACCGGTAATGCGCCTGGTAATGACATGCGTTTCTACTGGGAGAGAGTGGAGAACAGCAGAAACTTTGCCAATAAGATCTGGAACGCATCCCGTTTCATTATGATGAACATCGAGAAGGCACCGGAGAAAGAGGTTACCTTAGATGATCTGACCATGGCAGATAAATGGATTCTTTCCAAGGCTAATGACCTGGCAAAAGAGGTAACCGAGAACTTAGACCGTTATGAGCTGGGTATCGCCCTGCAGAAGGTTTATGATTTCGTTTGGGAGGAGTTCTGCGACTGGTATATCGAGATGGTGAAGCCAAGACTGTGGAATGATGAGGATACCACCAAGGCTGCAGCAATCTGGACTTTAAAGACCGTATTGATCCAGTCCTTAAAGCTGCTGCATCCATATATTCCATTTATCACAGAGGAGATCTTCTGTAATTTACAGGACGAGGAAGAGTCCATTATGGTTTCCCAGTGGCCGGTATTTAAGGATGAGTGGAACTTTGAGAAAGAGGAGCATGCAGTAGAGACAATTAAGGAAGCTGTTCGTGCAATTCGAAATGTTCGTACTTCCATGAATGTTCCGCCGAGCAAGAAGGCAAAGGTTTATGTGGTTTCTGAAAATGAGGAACTGCTTCAGATCTTTGAGCATAGCAAGGTGTTCTTTGCGACACTGGGTTATGCAAGCGAGGTGTTCTTACAGAAGGATAAGACTGGTATTGCTGAGGATGCAGTTTCCGCAGTGATTCCACAGGCGGCGATTTATATGCCATTTGCGGAGCTGGTGGATATTGCGAAAGAGATCGAGCGGTTGGAGAAAGAAGAAGAGAGACTGACCAAGGAGCTGGCACGTGTCAATGGTATGCTGGCCAATGAGAAGTTTGTCAGCAAGGCTCCAGCGGCGAAGATCGAGGAAGAGAAGGCAAAACAGGCGAAGTATAGTCAGATGATGGAGCAGGTGAAGGAGAGACTGGCGCAGCTGAAGTAATTAATTGGCGAAGGTCCGGAGTCATGGAACCATGATTCACGTCGGACGCGCTCTCGCTCAGGGAAAAATGCAGAGGGGTGTGAAAAACGCTTTGGCGTTTTTTGACACCCCTTGTTACTTTTGGGATTTGTGTGGGGGATCGTGCGAAAAAAATTGGTTGCATTGTTGGGGGTGCAGGATATAATATAGAGATAATTACGGGAGCTGTTTTGTATGGGCGAACGTGATGGATTATGATGGACCAGAGAAAAGAACCGTGATGGGAGTGAGTAAGATGGGTGCTGTTGAGGAGTATTTGGAGCGGATTCCGATGTGGGCAGTGAAGAAGAATAGTCTGGAGGACGTGCGGGCTTATCTGGAGGAGATGGGGTCGCCGGACCGGGGGATGAGGATCGTTCATGTGGCGGGAACCAATGGAAAGGGATCGGTGTGTTCTTATCTGACTTCCATGCTGACGGAGGCGGGCTACAAGGTTGGCACGTTTATTTCTCCGCATCTGGAGGAGATCCGGGAGCGGTTTCTGATGAATGGGGATCTGATCCGGGAAGATACTTATGAGCGGGCATTTTACCGGGTGAAGGAACTGTCGGAGAAGATGGTGGAGAAGGGATACCAGCCGCCGACGTATTTTGAATTCTTGTTTTATATGTGTATGGCGGTGAATGAGCAGTGTAAGCCGGATTTCGTGATCCTGGAGACGGGACTTGGAGGACGGCTGGACGTGACCAATGTGGTGGAGCGTCCGGTGCTTACGGTGATCACTTCCATCAGCATGGACCATATGCAGTACTTAGGCAATACCATCGAGGAGATCGCTGGAGAAAAGGCTGGAATCTTAAAACCTGGGGTTCCGGTGGTTTATGACGCGTCCTGCGAGGAGAGCCGGGCGGTGATTGAGGCGAGAGCCATGGAACTGAAATGCCCGAAGATTCCGGTGGGACGGGATACTTATACGTTTATGAAGCGGGACGAGAAGGGGGCCCACATCGCGGTGCGGACGTCGGATGGCGGCCAGCTGGTGGTGACGGTGCCATCCCAGGCGGAGTATCAGCTGATGAACGTTTCCATCGCCGTGAAAGCCATGAGTGTCCTTCGGAGAAATGGCCTCTGCTGGTTTTCCATGGAAGACATTGTCCAGGGAATCTTACAGGGTTATTGGCCGGGACGGATGGAACGGGTGCTTCCGGGAGTCTATCTGGACGGAGCCCACAATGCAGGCGGTATCGAAGCCCTTCATGAAACCATGACCCGGATGCAGAGGGAGACTGGAAAATCCATTTCCATCTTATTTGGCGCAGTGGCAGATAAGGAACATAAGAAAATGATCCGGAATCTGTGTGAAGGCCTGGATATTACCAGCGTGACCATCGCCCACATGGATACCAGCCGGTGCGCGGATACAGAGCAGTTGAAGGAAGAATTTGCGGAGGTTTTGACCTGTCCGGTGGAGGTGTTCCAGACCGTAGAAGAGGGATGGAATCATTTCCTGGCACATCAGGGAGAGGGACTGGCGTTCTGCGCCGGATCTTTGTACCTGATCGGAGAGGTGAAATCCCTGTTAAAGCCGAAGGAGGCAGAAGATGATTGATTTTGAAGAAGAACTGAGCCGTTTTAAGCCCAGTTTGGAGATTGAGGTGGTAGAGGATGCCATCGTGAAGAGCGACCTGACCGATATGACCGATATCATGATGGAGCTGATTAAGGAGAGAAAAGAGTAGAAGCATGGATTATACGAGAAGATGCCGTCTGATTTCCAACAGTTTTTACAATCTGGGCCTGGAAAAAGCCCAGATCCGGGATTTAAGCGGTGCCGCAGAATGCTTAAAGAAAAGTCTTCATTTTAATAAATACCAGACAGACGCCAGAAACCTGCTGGGCCTGATCTACTATGAGATGGGCGAGACGGCGGAGGCTTTAGTGCAGTGGGTCATCAGCAGTAACTTACAGCCCCAGAAAAACCGGGCCATCCATTATCTCCACGAGATTCAGGATAAGCCGGGCCGTCTGGAAGCGGAGAGCGTCAACATTAAGAAATACAACCAGGGACTGTTCCACGCCCAGAACGGCAGCGATGACCTGGCGATCCTGCAGCTGAGCCGGGTGGTGGAGAATAACCCCCATTTTATCAAGGCGCACCTGGTGTTGGCTCTTTTGTACATTGCCAGGGAGGACTATACAAAGGCGGGAAAGTCATTGTATAAGGTGTTGCAGATCGATAAAAATAACCCGAAGGCCCTGTGGTATATGTCCATCGTCAAGTCCAACACGGGCCGGGCGGAGGTGGAACGGAAAAAGCTGACCAATGCATTTTCCCACCGGCAGATGCAGGATGACGATATCATCATTCCGCCGACTTACAAGGAAAATACCGGCTGGCAGACCATCATTAACATCATCGTAGGTCTGGCGCTGGGCGCGGCGGTGGTATTTTTCATGGTAGTTCCAGCCGTGAGAGAATCCTTAAATACAGACCATAACCATGAACTGGCCAGAGTGCTGGAGCAGGTCAGCCAGAAAAATCTGGAGATTACCGGTCTGGAGGATGATAAGAAGAGTCTGGAAAGCCAGTTAAGCAACGTACAGGATCAGTTAACCAGCATCAATGGAGAAAATCAGGATGTGGTGACCCAGTACCAGCTTCTGGTGCAGATTTTACAGGATTATCGCAGTGAGAGTCTGACAGAGGCGGCAAAATTGTATACCGATCTGCAGCCGGATCTGATTACCGATGCCGGTTCCAAAGCGATTCTGGATTCCATTTCCGCAGACATGACAGAAAATGGATATCAGCTTCTGGCGGCAGCCGGAGATCAGGCCAGAGACGCGGGAAATACAGCGGAGGCGGCGGATGATTACCAGCGGAGTCTGAAATTAAAGGCGGATAACCCGGCAGTGATCTACAGTCTGTCCAATGTCTACCAGGCCATGGGCCAGGAAGATCAGGCCAAGGAGCTTTGGGGACAGCTGATCATGAATTATCCAGATACAGAAGAGGCGGCTTTGGCGAAAGAGGCCAGAGGATACTAAGAATAAAAAGAAAAAGACACAAGAGAAGAAGTGGTTCAAAATCAGAACCCTTTTGCTCTTGTGTCTTTTTTGTTGTGGAGATTGCTGATTAGAACAGAATGCGCAAGGCGTATTTTGTCTCTGTTGGAGCGAAAAAATTAGAAAAGAGGGAGAAGTATGACAGAACCAACATTCTTTTATGAGGCCAAGGGCCAGGTGCTGGTGATCCATCTGCCCAAAGAACTGGATCACCATAATTGCCGGAATCTCCGGTATGAGACAGATCTGCTTCTGTCGGAAAATTATATCACCAGGATTGTGTTTGATTTCAGCCGGACGGTATTTATGGATTCATCCGGAATCGGGGTGCTGCTCAACCGCTATAAACAGATGGAGCGCAGCGGCGGCAGTGTGGCCGTGTATGGCGTTGGAGCCCAGATCAACCGGATCTTAAATTTGGGCGGAATCTGGAACCTGATCAATGGATTTTCATCAAAAGAAGCGGCAATTGCCGGAACGGAGGGGTAAGGAAGATGGAGGATAAGAAAGAAGAATTACAGGTGCCAGGAGACCATTTTGCACTGGAAATTGACAGCGATTCCAGAAATGAGGAGTTTGCCAGGGTAGTGACAGCGGTGTTTCTAAGCCGCCTAAATCCCACTTTAGAGGAATTGGACGATGTGAAAACCGCAGTGTCGGAGGCGGTGACCAATGCGGTGATCCACGGATATGGAGGAGAACGTGGGATAGTCCGGTTGGAAGGATGGACCGAGGAACAGGAATTTACTGTCCGGGTGCGGGATGAAGGTCGGGGAATTCGGAACATCCAACAGGCCATGGAACCCATGTTTACCACCGATACCACGGGGGAACGCTCCGGTATGGGATTTTCCTTTATGGAAGCCTTTATGGATCAGGTACAGGTGGAGTCAGAGCCAGGCAAAGGAACCACAGTCACCATGAAAAAGAAGATCGGCAGGTGATGGGCTTGGATGATGTTATGGCGAAGATCCAGAGAGCGCACCAGGGAGACAAAACCGCCAGAGACCAGTTGGTTATGGATAATATGGGCTTGGTCTGGAGCATTGTGCGGAGGTTTAAGGGACGGGGCTATGAACTGGAAGATCTGTTTCAGATCGGCAGTATCGGCCTGTTAAAAGCCATTGATAAGTTTGATCTAAGTTATGAAGTGCGGTTTTCTACTTACGCAGTGCCCATGATTGCCGGAGAAATTAAGCGTTTTCTGCGGGATGACGGCATGATCAAGGTCAGCCGCTCCATCAAGGAGATGGGAATGCGGGTAAAAAGCGCCAGGGAAACGTTGTGCACCAGTCTGGGCCGGGAACCGACGGTGGAAGAGATCGCCGGGGAGATCGGAGCTACCAGAGAGGAAGTGGCGGTTTCTATGGAAGCGGCGGCAGAAGTGGAGTCTCTCTATAAAAATGTGGGAAATGGAGAAGATAAAGCCCTTTGCCTGATGGATAAGATCGAGGACCACAGCGAACGCCAGGAAGAGCTGATCAACCATTTGGTGTTAGAGAAACTGATCGGACAGCTGGGGGAGAAGGAGCGGGAAATCATCGTCCGCCGGTATTTTCAGAATCAAACCCAGACCCAGGTGGCCGTCTCTCTTGGTATTTCCCAGGTACAGGTGTCACGGCTTGAAAAAAAGATTTTAAAACAGATGCGGGAGCAGTTTTAGAATAAAAGAACGGTGGGATACTAAGAAAAAAGAAGAAAGGAAACGAAAGAGATGGAATTTATCAGACACCGTTGGAAAATGATTCTGTTGATGGCTCTTCTTACCGCCGCAGTTTTGGGAGGTGCCATGCTTTTCTGGAGCAGTACCAAGGAGAAAACGTATACAGGTGGACTGTTTGTGAAGGAAGAATCGCAGAAAGAAGATATGAGATATGAGAGTCAGAGCACAAAATGCCGGGAATCTACTTGCGGATTCCTGACAGCTGGGATAGAATAAAAACGAATTGCGCGGCTGGAAAGGGAAAATCGGCCGCAAAAGCAAGTGCAGGAAAGACTCCGAGAGTACAGCTTTTTCCGGAATCTGGTAGCCCTGGCAGTGGTGGGCGTGCCGATGATCCTGCACCAGGAGCGGGTGGAGATCGGAAAAGGCGATCTGAAATTTTTGGTTTTGAGAGCTGTATTTGGAACAATCGGAATTTTCGGGAATTTTTATGCCATTGACCATCTGGTTCTGTCTGATGCCAATATGTTAAATAAGCTGGCGCCATTTTTTGTGGTGATATTTTCCGCCCTGTTTTTAAGGGAAAGAGCCAATCTGGTGCAGATCGCTTCTGTGATCGTGGCATTTGTCGGCGCGCTCTTTATCATCAAACCGACCGGTAATATGGCGGGAAGCGGCGCATTGGCTGGATTTCTTGGCGGTGCAGGCGCGGGAGCTGCCTATACCATGGTGCGGTTATTAGGCAAACGGGGCGTGAAAGGGAAAACGGTGATCGTATTTTTCTCTGCCTTTTCCTGTCTGGCGGCGGTGCCATTTATGATCGGCAGTTTTCAGCCCATGGAACTGTGGCAGGTGCTGATGCTCTTTGCGGCAGGCGGGGCGGCAGCAGGCGGTCAGATCTTCGTGACCAAGGCGTACTATTACGCGCCGGCGAAAGAGATCTCCGTCTATGATTACTCCCAGATCGTGTTTGCGGCGCTGATGGGATTCGTGGTGCTGGGACAGAGACCGGACCTTTACAGCGTGCTGGGGTATCTGATCATCGGTGGAACGGCAGTGTTCGTTTATTTTTATAACAAATCTGAGGCTTAGGTATTGACATTTGAATCTCCAGGGATATAATAGAATCAAACATATGAATAATTGTTCATATGAAAAAGCTCGAATAGGAAAAGGAGATCAAAATCATGAAAAAATCTTACAAAATCGATGTAGACTGTGCAAACTGTGCAAACAAGATGGAGGAAGCAGCAAAGAAAACTGCTGGTGTAAAGGACGCAACCGTAAACTTCATGATGCTGAAGATGAATGTGGAGTTTGAAGAGGGCGCTGATCCTAAGGCAGTGATGAAAGACGTACTGGCAAACTGCAAAAAAGTTGAGGATGATTGCGAGATCTACTTATAATTCAGAGAAGATGCTCTGCGGGCAGACTGGATTTTAAGAGAACTGCGCGGTGAGAGAAGAGAGGCAGTCGGTATGAATAAGAAGCAGAAAAAGGTATTGGTCAGAATCATCATTGCGGCGGTTCTGATGATTGTATTTGGATTTTTGCCGGTAAACGGATATCTGCGTTTTGGTCTGTACATGATCCCATATCTGGTGATTGGCCATGACATTTTGCGGAAGGCATGGAAAGGCATCTTAAATAAGCAGGTATTCGATGAGAATTTCCTGATGGCAGTAGCTACGGTTGGTGCGATTCTGTTAGGCGAGTACACCGAGGGTGTAGCTGTTATGTTGTTCTACCAGATTGGTGAACTGTTCCAGAGTTACGCCGTTGGCAAGAGCCGCAGAAACATTAGCGAACTGATGGATATCCGCCCGGATTATGCCAACATCGAAGGCGAGAATGGCTTAGAGAAAGTAGATCCGGACGAGGTAGAGATTGGCTCCATCATCGTGGTACAGCCTGGTGAGAAAGTACCAATCGATGGTGTGATCGTGGAAGGAGAGGCTTCTTTAAATACCAGTGCGTTAACTGGTGAGAGCCTTCCGAGAGAAGCGAAAACCGGCGATGAAGTCATCAGCGGCTGCATCAATATGACTGGTGTATTAAAGATCCGTACCACCAAAGAGTTTGGCGAGTCCACCGTATCCAAGATTCTGGATATGGTAGAAAACTCCAGTTCGAAAAAGTCCAGATCCGAGAACTTTATTTCCAAATTTGCCCATTATTATACTCCGGCTGTCTGCTATGGTGCGTTAGCCCTGGCGATTCTGCCATCCCTGGTCCAGTTGGTGATGGGAATGACTCCGCAGTGGGGCATGTGGATCTACCGTGCGTTAACCTTCCTGGTTATCAGCTGCCCGTGCGCTCTGGTGATTAGTATTCCTCTTAGCTTCTTCGCAGGAATTGGCGGCGCCAGCAATGCGGGCGTTCTGGTAAAGGGTTCCAACTACTTAGAGACTCTTTCTCAGACGAAATATGTGGTATTTGATAAGACAGGAACTCTGACCAAAGGTGTGTTTGAGGTGGTAGGCGTTCACCACAACACCATGGAAGAGGAGAAACTTCTGGAGCTTGCTGCACTGGCAGAAAGTTATTCTTCCCACCCGATCAGCAAGAGTATCCGCAAGGCTTATGGCAAGGACATTGACCAGAGCCGGGTAACGGATGTAAAGGAGATCAGTGGAAATGGCGTGACTGCGAAAGTAGACGGCATGGAAGTTGCCATTGGTAACGGAAAACTGATGAAGAGCCTTGGAATTGACGCCATGGAGTGTCATCAGGTAGGTACTGTGGTTCACATGGCAGTCAACGGCGTTTATGCAGGTCACATCCTGATTGCCGATGTGGTAAAAGAGCATTCTGCGGAAGCCATCCGGGAACTGAAAAAAGCCGGAATCCGCAAAACCGTCATGCTGACTGGCGATGCAGATAAGGTAGCAAGACAGGTGGCTGAGCAGTTAAAGGTTGATGAGGTGTTCAGTGAGCTGCTTCCAGCAGATAAAGTAGAAAAAGTGGAAGCCCTGTTAGCAGGGAAAGGCGAGAAAGAAAAGCTGGCTTTCGTAGGTGACGGCATCAACGATGCGCCGGTGCTTTCCAGAGCGGATATTGGTGTTGCCATGGGTGCTCTGGGTTCTGACGCGGCCATTGAGGCGGCAGACGTTGTCCTGATGGATGATGATCCGTTAAAGATCGTCAAGGCCATCCGGATCGCTAAGAAATGTATGCATATCGTCTATGAAAATATTTACTTTGCCATCGGCATCAAGGTTCTGTGCCTGATCCTTGGCGCTGTGGGTATCGCTAATATGTGGCTGGCGATCTTCGCAGATGTAGGCGTTATGGTGCTGGCAGTGTTAAATGCGGTAAGAGCATTATTCGTGAAAAATCTGTAAGATACAGGGTCAAAAGGTCAGAAGTCCGACGCAAGCTTGCTTGCAGGAGGATTTTTGACCTTGGGACCCGCCAAAAACATGAGTAAGTAGCCATTTTTCAAAGAAAAATGAGCGAATTACGAATGTTTTTGAGGGTGCTATGTGCCAGTGGCACATGTTTAGCACCGACCGAAGCAGAGCGGAGATGCGGGAGCACGTAGTGCGTAGCAATCCGGTATCGGTGGGGTGTCAAAAATTTGATGCCCCGATTTTGTATTATATAGAAAGTGGAGAGTTTATGACAGAAAAAGAAGAAATGTGCTGTGAGTCCACCGAGGTTCATGAGGAGCTTCTGCGGATTGTCAATGAGACACTTCCGGATGAGACGGAACTGTATGACCTGGCGGAATTGTTTAAGGTATTTGGTGATTCTACCAGAATCCGTATCCTGTATGTGTTATTTGAAGCGGAGGTCTGTGTCTGTGATCTGGCGGCGGCGTTAAATATGACCCAGTCTGCCATTTCCCATCAGCTGAAGATTCTGAAGCAGAACCGTCTGATCAAGAGCCGCCGGGAGGGCAAATCTGTCTTTTATTCCCTGGCAGACGACCATGTGCGGGCGATCATTGCACAGGGGCAGGAACATATTGAGGAGTAGACATAAGAGCCTTGACATCGAGGGAAAGACATGAATGCTGAGATTGTAAAAGGGCTGCTGATCCCATTTTTAGGAACGTCTCTGGGCGCAGCCTGTGTATTTTTTATGAAAGACGCCTTAAACACAGAGGTGCAGAGGGCTTTGACCGGTTTTGCGGCAGGTGTGATGGTGGCGGCTTCCGTGTGGAGCCTTTTGATTCCGGCCATTGAGCAGTCCGATGCCATGGGAAAACTGGCATTTATCCCAGCGGCAGTGGGACTGGCGGTCGGAATGGGATTTTTATTGCTGCTGGATCACGTGATTCCCCATCTGCATTTGAACAGTGAGCAGGCGGAGGGACCGGAAAGCAGTTTGAAGCGGACTACCATGATGGTACTGGCAGTGACCCTTCACAACATTCCAGAGGGAATGGCTGTGGGCGTGGTTTACGCAGGATGGGTCAATGGACATGGCGAGATTACCTTGGCCGGGGCATTGGCGCTGTCGTTGGGAATTGCCATCCAGAACTTCCCAGAGGGAGCTGTGATCTCCATGCCGCTTCGGGCAGAAGGGGTGAAGAAGCCGAAGGCTTTTGTGTATGGCGTGTTATCGGGAATTGTGGAGCCAATTGGAGCAGTGCTTACGATTCTGCTGGCGCAGTTTATCATTCCGATTCTTCCGTATCTGCTGAGTTTTGCGGCAGGTGCCATGCTGTATGTGGTAGTAGAGGAGCTGATTCCGGAAATGTCGGAAGGCGAACATTCCAATATCGGAACGATCTTTTTTGGTGTGGGATTTATTTTGATGATGGTCTTAGACGTAGCCCTGGGGTGACTTACCGGTCGCCCAGGGCTATATT
The DNA here is from genome assembly GCA_934418055.1 of uncultured Lachnospiraceae bacterium. Taxonomy (GTDB): domain Bacteria; phylum Bacillota; class Clostridia; order Lachnospirales; family Lachnospiraceae; genus UBA3402. Next base: position 6,535 of record CAKRWX010000019.1, on the reverse strand, counting down.
TTATGCAAGTAATGAGCCCAAATTTATGCTTGCATAGGATTTGAGTGTGATACTGCGCGAACGAGTGAAACTCGCATGTTAGATTAATTGAAAATACAATAAATCAATCCCAGCACCCAGCTGGTAAACGTACCATAAAGAATCACCGGCCCGGCGATGGTAAAGATCTTGCACCCGATGCCGTAGACATGTCCCTCTGCCTTGTACTCGATGGCAGGCGCTGCCACGGAGTTGGCGAATCCAGTGATGGGCACCAGAGCCCCGGCACCGCCCCATTTGACGATTTTGGGATAGATGTTAAATCCTGTCAGCAGAACACTGGCCAGAATCAGCGCCAGAAGCTGCCATGCAGCTGCCGATTTTTCGTCCAGTCCCATGGAGGTCAGCCAGGTTAAGAGAAACTGGCCGATGGTGCAGATCACGCCGCCAGTTAAGAAGGCCCGCAGCATATTTCTCCACAGTGGGTAGACGGGGGTAACTTGTTTTACATATTCATTATAGTGGTCTTTTCTGATTTCCATATGAGTCCCTCTTTCTTTGATGAAAATGATAATGCAGGAGTGTTTGATCTGAACGGACCATGGCGATGCGGGAAAGAAAAGGCATCGACTGGCGTTCAGGTAAGGCACAGTGGGTGAAAAGTTGAAATGGTTATCACGGCGTGCTCATACCCCGGAAGAAATAGAGCAGTGACCCGCCCAGTTTTCCCAGCGCAATCGCCAGAATCACATATTGAAACCCCACCGCCAGCCGGATTCTCCGGTTCATGATGGGAAGAGCCTTTACCGTCTCGGCCAAGGACATGACCAGGCATCCCACGAAGATGCCAATGGACAGGCCTGTAATACCAAGGAATATCTGTCCCGTCAGGCCGCGGCCTAGAGGAAGGGGCAGGTCATACAGATTCAGGAGATTTCCCCAGACTCCTCCAAGGATCGTGGCGGTCTCATAGAGTTTCGCCTGTCCAGGGGTCTTGCTTCGCCCCATTAACCGGGGAAAGATGCCGATCATGGCCAGGAATGCGAAGACTCCCGCAGCGATGATACCACCGGCGCAGACGCCGAAAAATCCCAGGAACAGTTGTTTAAGAAACATCAACGCCAGACTCCTTTCTGCCTGCATTCTGAATCAGGGTCTTGCATACATTTTCCTCATACAGGCGCATTTCCACCTCCAGGGGCGTCGGATCTGTGGTGATCTTCCAGCGGGCGAAATGATTAAAGAATACAATGATTCCTAAGCCAAGGCCGATGGAATAGGAGATTTCCAGAATGGTAAATCCATCCGACTGCGCACCAGTCACCAGAAGATAGACCTGGTTAAAGGCGTCAGTGACGCTGACATCGTTATTAAATGTCATGATGGCGAAGGCTGCGCCGAAGAAGCTGATGAGGCAGACAGCAGCGGTCTTTAGCCAGGCGCTAAAGTAGCGGGGCGGTTTTGGTTTCTGGAAATCAATGATAAAATCTGTCTCCCCCAGGTTGTTGACCTGGATCTGCGGGTCCAGTTCATAGATCTTTTCCAGCACGGTGATCACCGAATCCACATACCGCCCATTGTGGTCATCTGGAACTGTCCGGATCTTCAGCGCTCGGCATTTGGCCGCCAGTGCCGGATCATCACTGTAAATTTCTGCGATATCTTTCAAATAAACACGTTTTTCATGAATTTCTGAAATCTGATTCAATTTCAAGTACAAGGTTTTGTTCATATCATTCCATCCTTTTTTCATAAGGTCACGTTGGGACTGCCTTTTGGCAGATCTGTTGACCAGGCATCCATAGAAACTGCCAGCGGCAGGCTTTGGTAGTTATCATAGGCTTATTGTGGATAGAAAATTACCTTTTATGCATTTATCATCAGCAGGGCAAAGGAGAAAAGTCCGCCAGCAGTTACGATAGCGCTACATCAAGAATCATCATAATCACAAATCCGAAGGAGAAAAATAACGTACCAAGATCGGAATGGCCATGCTCATTTAATTCTGGAATCAGTTCCACAACCACCACATAGATCATGGCACCTGCGGCAAAGCTAAGCAGAAATGGCAGAATCGGCGTGATCTGCTCGGACAGGAAAATGGTCAATACAGCAGCGGCAGGTTCTACCGCTCCAGACAGAACTCCCCCCACAAAGGCTTTCCTGCGTGGGAAACCAGCGGCCCGCAGTGGGAGCGAGACTACAGCACCTTCAGGAAAATTCTGGATGGCAATGCCCAGGGACAGGGCCAGAGCACCGGTTAAGGTGACGGCTCCATTGCCCATCAGCCATCCGGCGTAGATGGCACCTACAGCCATTCCTTCCGGGATATTGTGAAGGGTGATCGTAAAGAGCATCAGGGATGTTTTCTCGGCTGCCAGCGGATGAAAACGGGCCAGTGCATGATCAAAAAGTAATAGAAGCACGGTTCCAGCCAGAAATCCGCAGGCTGCAGGAAGAAAAGCCAGATGTCCCAGATAGGCGCTGCGGTCGATGGCAGGCAGAAGCAGACTCCAGATGGAAGCGGCACCCATAACTCCCGCGGCAAACCCATTTAAAAGGGTTTCCAAACGGGAATTTAAGTCCTTTTTTAAGAAAAACACACAGGCGGCTCCCAGAGAAGTACCGAAAAAAGGAATCAGAATTCCTTTCAGAATCTCAAAATTCAAACCAGTTACCTCGTTTCTAAACATGGTGATCTAGTATCAAAATATGGAGAAACAGCAGAAAAGAGCCTGGCCATGTATACCAGGGCAAATATTTTTCAAGGTCGTTGTTGACAGATCGCCTTAACAAGAGTATGATGATGTATGAAATTAAATACGAGGATCGACAATAGAGGCGCGATGATTATCAGTATCTGTCTGGAGGCTTGCGAGAGCCAAAGAAGGACAGAGAAAGGATGATTCGCCGAAACCAGTGATGTTCGCAGGTCACTGAGTTGGGGTGCCGTTTAAGAGACGGTACACTCTCACCTATCTGGTGGAGGAGCTATTGTTTCATGGATATATAACGTAGACATAGAAGCAGTGGTGAGATTTCATCACTGCTTTTTTATTACTTCTAAGAATATCAAACATGATTTCAGTACAAACGTTGTCGGTCAGAAAACAGGAGGAAAAAGAGATGATAGCATTTTTAAACTGGCTTGACGGCGTACTTTGGGGACTGCCCCTGATCGTGCTGATGATTGCCACAGGACTTTATTTTACCGTTCGGTCTGGATTTTTCCAGTTCCGCCATTTTGGCTGGATTATGAAACGGACGGCTGGACAGATGTTTGTGAAGGATGAAAGCAAGAGCAAAGAGCAGAATGAAAAAGGTATGCTTAGTTCTTTTGAAGCCATTTCCACAGCCATTGGCGGAACCGTAGGTTTCGGTAATATCGCCGGTGTGGCAACGGCAGTGGCAGCCGGTGGTCCTGGCGCAGTAGTCTGGATGTGGCTGACTTCCCTGCTTGGCATGATTTTAAAGCAGGTGGAGGTAACCTTAGGTTGTTATTACCGTAGAGAGCATGAAAATGGAGATTTCTACGGCGGCCCGACCTACTACATGGAGAGAGGACTTGGCAAGGAGAGACATTGGGGTAAATTATGGCTGATTCCGGCAGTAATCTTCGGAATCGGTATTTTTTCCACATTCTTTGTAACTTCATCTACCTTGACAGCAGCACAGGTAGTATCCGGTGCATTCCATATGGGAACTTACTCTATCGCAGGAATTCCAGTGGAAGGTGTTATCCTGGTGGCGGCAGCTCTGTGTGTATTAACGTATGTGATCACCAGCGGCGGTACCAGAAAGATCGCAGCCGTATTCAGCAAACTGGTTCCAGTGATGAGCGTGGTTTATATCCTTATGGGAATTGCCATGATCCTGGTCAATATCCAGAGAGTTCCTGCAACCATTGTTGAGATCTTTACCAATGCATTTACAGGCACTGCAGCAATCGGCGGTTTCGCAGGCTGCGCAGTCAGCGAGATGGTTCGCGTCGGTATGGCTCGTTCCGTATATTCCAATGAGGCTGGTTGGGGTACTTCTCCTATGATCCATGCGTCTGCCAAGACCCGTCACCCGGTAGAGCAGGGACTGTGGGGCTCCTTCGAGGTGTTCTTTGATACCTTCATCATCTGCAGCATCACCGCATTATCCGTTATTTTAAGCGGCAACTGGACAGATGGAACCAATGGTGGTACACTGGCCCTGAGCGCATTTTCATCAGGATTTGGAACCATCGGAAGCCTGTTGTTAGCAGTGATCATGGTTGTATTTACCGTTACCACTTCCGGCGGATGGTTTACCTACTATCTGGCGATTCTGGAGCATTTATATAAGCAGGAAGGCATCGTGAAAGATATTGTGATGAAACTGTTCTACGCAGTGCGTGCGCTTCCGGGACTGTTATGGACCATTTATCTGGTAAAGACCGATAACCAGGGATTTATCTGGACGGTCGTTGATATCACATCTGCAATCCCGACCTTTATTAACGTGGCAGTGATCCTGTTATTATCCAGTCAGTATTTCAAACTGCTGAAGGATTATAAGGCGCGTTATTTAGGAGAAGGCACAGTAGATCCGAATATGAAACTGTTCTATGAGGAAAAGGTAGGAAAAGAGGAAGCATAATGAAAACAGTATATTACAATGGTCATGTATATACGGGAACTCTTCCGCTGGTACAGGCATTTGTGGAAGAGGATGGCAAGTTTGTATTTGCAGGAACTAATGAGGAAGCCCAGGCGGCAGCGGGAGAGCAGGCTCAGAAGGTCGATCTGGAAGGTCGGTTTGTGTGCAGTGGATTTAATGACAGCCACATGCATCTGCTGGGCTTTGGCAGCGCGTTAAATTCCGCCCAGTTAGCGAAGCACACAGAAAGCCTTCAGGACATGGTGGCATGCTTAAAAGAGTTTGCTGGATCCAGAACCAGAAGTGCCGGTGCGTGGATCATGGGCCGTGGCTGGAATCAGGATTATTTTACAGATACCGACCGGATGCCGAACCGCTATGACCTGGATCAGGTTTCCACAGAGATTCCGGTGTGCGCAGTCCGTGCCTGCGGCCATTGTCTGGTTGTTAACAGCAAAGCTTTGGAAGTGTTAGGTGTGACAGCAGAGACTCCACAGCCAGAAGGTGGTCATATCGGTATGGAACATGGAGAGCCGGACGGTCGTTTCTTTGATAATGCCATGGATCCGGTTTATGCAGCCATTCCGGAGCCAGATAAGGCAGAAGTGAAGCATATGTTAAAGATGGCGTGCAAAGAGTTAAACAGCTTCGGCGTGACCAGCAGCCAGACCGATGACTACTGTACCTTCCGCAAAGTGCCGTGGTCTGTGGTCAATGAAGCTTACCGCGAACTGGAGGCAGAGGGAGAGCTGACTGTCCGTGTCTATGAGCAGAGTAATTTTACAGACCTTGACAGCCTGAAAGAATTTGTGGAAGCAGGCAATGTCACAGGTGTTGGCAGTGATTTCTTTAAGATCGGACCGTTAAAAATGTTAGGAGACGGCGCGTTAGGCGCAAGAACTGCATTTTTAAGCCAGCCATACGCAGACGATCCATCTACCTGCGGTATTCCAGTATTTACCCAGGAGACCCTGGATTCCATGATCGGATATGCCAATGAACATCAGATGCAGGTGGCAGTCCACAGCATCGGTGATGCATGTCTGGACCGTGTGCTTCATGCCATTGAGAAAGCTTTGAAGGAGAATCCAAGAGACGATCACCGTCATGGAATCGTCCACTGCCAGATCACCAGACCAGATCAGTTAAAGAAGATCGAAGATCTGAATCTTCATGTGTATGCTCAGAGCATTTTCCTGGATTATGATATCCATATGGTAGAAGACCGTGTGGGAGAGAAATTAGCTTCCACCAGCTATAACTGGAAGACCCTGATGAATCATGGCGTATCGGTCAGCAACGGCAGCGACTGCCCGGTAGAACTGCCGAATGCCTTAGGCGGTATCCAGTGTGCAGTGACCAGAAAGACCTTGAAAGATCAGGTGGGACCGTATCTGCCAGATCAGGCATTTACTGTACAGGAAGCTATTGACAGCTTCACCATCCGCAGTGCGGAGGCCAGCTTTGAAGAACAGTTCAAAGGCCAGATCGCTCCAGGTATGGCAGCTGACTTTGTAGTGCTGGATCAGAACCTGTTTGAGATTCCAGAAACCTCCATCAAAGATGTGAAGGTCTGCGGCACGTATGTGGCAGGTAAAAAAGTATATTAATTCGTGATTGAATCAGAGAGAATCCGTATCCATTTTGGTGGGTACGGATTTTTTGCGTGTAAGAGGAGATACTAATTTCTATAAAATCAGGAAAGGAGTATATTGTATGCAGAAAGGACGAGCCAGTATTTTATTTGAAGATCCGCCAAGGATCATCGGACAGGCCAGTGTTGTTGGCAAAAAAGAGTCAGAAGGCCCCCTTGGAACCAAGTTTGACCAGGTAATAGAAGATGATCTGGCGGGGCAGGACTGCTGGGAGATGGCAGAGAGCACTATGCAGATCAAGGCGGCGGAACTGGCCATGGAAAAGGCTGGATTAA